>SMWE01000088.1 GCA_004357475.1 Gammaproteobacteria bacterium | reverse complement strand
GCCAGGTAAACCCGAGGGAATTGCGTATTCCGGCGGCAACAATTTCCTGCTCCGTGCCATCCGCATTCATGCGGCTGATGTTCGCAAAACCTTCCTTGTCGCAGATGTTGCATGGTGCGCCGATGGCAATATAGAGCTTGCCGTCCGGTCCGAAATCAATGTACCGCCAGCCGTGATAGCGCTCCGTCGGCAGCGTGTCGATGACAACTTCTGCTTCAGGTACTTGCGGCAGACTTGCCTCGATATCGGGATATCGCGTGATCCTGTGGTTCTCGGCAACATAAAGATCACCTCCCTGGAAGGCGACACCATTCGGCATGATCAGGTTCTCGGCGAGCGTAATGACGCTCGGGCTCGCATCAGCGTGCGGGATTAACGCATAGACACGGCCATCCCGCCGCGTTGCCACAAATACTGTGCCGTTTTCACCAAGCGCCAGCGAGCGTGCATTCGGTACCTCATCAGACCAGATCTCGATCGAGAATCCGGGCGGAAGCTGAATGTCCGACAGAGCCAACTCTGCCTGTGCCGACACATCGAGACTGATGACCAGCCCGATAAACATGAGCAATGTTGTTTTAGCGTAGCCCACATTCAATCCTTGTTAAAACTTAAAACGTGGCGAGCTCTTGCCGTCAATCCGGCACCAGCAGCAGCGACAGAGCCGGCAGGTACATAATAATCAGCACCGACACTGCCAGAATGATCAGGAACGGGAAAGTCGCCGCGTAAACATGCATTATCGGCCGTTCGAAACGGAAGCTGGCGATAAACAGGTTGAGGCCGACCGGCGGCGTCAGGTAGCCAAGTTGCATCGCGGCCAGGAATACGATGCCGAGATGATACTCGTTGACGCCATAGAGCATCGCGATCGGCAAAATCAGGGGCACGACGAGCACAATCGCCGAAAAGATGTCGAGTATCGCGCCCAGCAGCAGCAGGAAAACGAACAGCAGGCTGAGGAAGCTGCCCTGACTCGAAACATATTCGGTGATGTACGCCAGCAGCTGCTGCGGGATACCTGCATCAATCATGTAATTGGTAGATGCCAGCGACATACCGAGGATAATCAGAATACCGCCAACCAGCAACATCGATTCTCGCATGACTTTGGGCAATTCGGTCAACTTGATTTCCCGAAGAACAGCGACCTCGACCAGTAGCACATAAAGCGCGGTGACTGCCGCTGCTTCAGATACTGCAAAGTAACCCGAGTAAATTCCGCCGAGTACAACGATCGGCAACGGCAGCTCCCATTTGGCGGCATTGAGCGCCGAGGCGAGTTTCCTCCAGGAAAATGGCTTGAGCTCTTTGCTGCTGTTGCGAGCGACCCACACGCTATAGCCTGACAACAGAACCAGCATGAGCAGGCCTGGTAATATCCCGGCGCGGAACAGGTTGTCGATGGAAACCTCGGCAATTACGGCGTACAGGATAAGTGGCAGTGACGGCGCAAAGAGCAAGCCGAGACTGCCTGAGGTCGTGACCAGTCCGAGACTGAAATTGTCCGGATAACCGTCCTGTTTCAATGCCGGATAGAGGATCGCACCGAGCGCAATAATCGTGACCCCGGACGCGCCCGTGAATGCGGTAAAGAACGCACACGCAGCAAGCGCAACCATCGCCAGGCCGCCGGGCATCCAGCCAAGCAATGCGTCAGTAAGGCGCACCAGGCGCTGCGGGGCGTTACTTTCACTCAGCAGGTAACCCGCGAAAGTAAACAGCGGAATCGCCGATAGCATCGGCATGCTGGCGATGCCCAGCACCTCGATGGCGATGGCCATCAGATCAATGCCTTCGTGGTGATAGCCGAGCATGGCACTGGCGGCGATGACTGTAAAAAGCGGCGCGCCAAATATCGCCAGCAGGATCAAGCCGATGCTCAGGAGGATCACTCTTCCTGCTCCGCATCAGCTTCAGGCTGGAAAATCCGCATCAGTTCGCCGCCTGATGTCAGCAGGAAGCGATAGCACATCAATCCGAACGACAGCGGCAAAATGCCGTAGGCGATCCATGCCGGCAGGTCTACGAGGACGGTATCCTCATACTCAATGGTCAGCTGCACATAGCGCCAGGATTGCCAGGCCAGCACGCCACACATCGATGCGGCGAACGCATCGACGATAAGTCTTGGAAAACGCGCATACTTTGCGGCCACGAAATTCGACAGCACGTCGATGCGCAAATGCCGGTTACTGCGACTTGCGGCGATGGACGCAACCAGGGCTATCCACAGCACCAGCAGCTTAACCAGCTCGTCGGCCCAGATAAAACCGAAACTGAAAAACACTCGCATCACGATCTGGCCAACGGCCAGGAGCATCAGTGCCCCAAGAAGGATGACCAGCGCCGCATTTTCGGCAGCGCTGCCCCAACGCTCCAGGCGGTCCGCGAGCCCCGTTGTTTCGGACAAGATCAGTTCCCGCTTAGCGCGCCGAATTCCGTTTGCGGGCCACCATTACGGAAATCACTGATATGCCCTTGCATCGTTTCGAACAGGGCGAGCGGAAGTAATCCATTCTTTGCCAAGCCGAGATTGGTTTCGCTCATGGTCACAAGCAGTTTATCAAGTTCGCCTTCGTCAGGAATAATTTTTTTGATACCGACATTGACCAGTGCCTCGGTGGCATTCTGTGATTCGGTCGGCGCCCTGGCGTCCATCCTGGCAAAGGTTTCAACCAGCACTTCTGTCAGAACGGCCTGATCGTCCGCGGACAGCTTGTTGATCGTCCGTTTGTCAATCGCGAGGAACGACATCGCATACAAGACCGGCATATCAGTGAAGTACCTGACGCGCGTGTGCCATTGCAAGGCGACCGCGATTTCCGGCGGAATTGCGGCCATGTCCAGGAGGCCTGTCTGCAGTCCGGTCAGCACATCCGTCACCGGCAGCGACACCGGCGATAAATTCAGCGCTTTCAGTGCCTGGAAAGTGATCAGATCGCCTTCCGGTAACCAGATTTTTTTGCCCCGCATGTCGGACTGGTTTCGTACGGGTTCATTGGAAAGCATCAGCGAAAACGATCCGACGAATCCGAATGTCACGAAGTTGTGCTGGTCAAAGCCCGCCGCCAGATCCGCATCCATCTGCTCCCGCACGTAGCGCATCTCTTCCCAGGACTCGAAGACAAATGGCAAACCGTACAAGTTCATATCGCTGTATTGTTTCGTGAAATCGGAGGGTGCGAACATACCCCCATGCAATTGACCAATTTTGATTTTTTGCATGACTTTCGACGATGCGCCTTGCACGCCACCGCCGTAGAATTTCAGGTTGACTCTGCCATCCGTTCGTTCCCTGATAATCGTTCCCGCTTCACGCATCTCAACCATCCATGTCGACTGGCTGGGTGCAATCGTGGCGATCTTGATGTCGGTTGCGTATGCCGGTGGCATGCCGATAAACAACGCGCCGGACATTAAAACGAATAAGAGTTTAATCATCTGCATCTTCATACTCCGATGAGACTGCGTACCGGGGTCGCCGTTCAAAAGTAATCATCAGCACTCTCCAGCAATTCCTCCGCCCGCCGTTGGGCAAGCACGTTGAGCAATGTATTGCCGGGCTCAAGCGGGTCGGCCACCATCACCTCGTTAAGCAGCGAGTCGTGCAGTTCGCGTTCGTACAGCAACCGTGCATAGCCCTCCGCAAACTCGACTTTAGCACCGAGGTTGCGACCTCCCGATAATTCGATGGCACGTTCAAAATGTGCCCGACCTGTCTCCGGATCACCACCCAGTGATGCCGGCAGCAGGGTATTCAGTATCCCGAGATAGGTATGAATGGCTCCATCATCGGATCCATCATTTATCTCCAGATAGCGTTCGAGTAGCGCCTGGCTGTATGGCAACATGGCGATCGCCGTGTAATTACTGCTGTGCGTACGAATATACGCGAGTGATGCTAAACCGTGGCTGAACACCACGTCTGCATGCCGTTTTGTTAAATCGTCGAGGGTCGCCTCGTAATCCTCGAATGGCATGCCATCCCAACTACAAGCCTTGCGGAAACTAATGCAAATCGCCTTCGTGCTGTAACCGCGTGCCCTTTCGGTCAGACGCGCAGCACGTTCCGGATCATCCGCAAACACAGAGCCATAGGTTGCATACAAATTGGCAGCCGCAGACAATAGGGCCGGATTCTCCGGACTGCCTTCAAGAAAACTATCCAGCAGCAACAGATAGGCCGGCGCACCATCGCGCACTGTTTCGGGATCATTTTGATTCAGGACCGCAGCTGACAGATTATCGGCAAAACCACTGACAGCGGATGCCATCAGGGACGCACATCCAGTGTTCATCAACAGGATGCCAGTCACTAAAAGGCGGCTGACCCGCGCGCCGAATCCTTGCAATGTGCTCATGCCTCGACAGACCCCTTGTACAGGGTATTGGTTCAGGCCGTTGTGGCGTATTTCACTATTTATCGGAACAGGGGCCTGTACGCAGGAAATATCCCTGGCAGCTTAGATCTTTTCCTTGATCCGGGCAGCCTTGCCGGTACGGCCACGCAGGTAGTATAGCTTGGCACGGCGAACATCGCCCCGTCTCTTCACCTGGATCTGGCTGACAGCGGGGCTGTGGGTCTGGAAGACGCGCTCGACGCCCTCGCCGTGAGAAATCTTGCGTACCGTGAAAGAGGAGTTCAGACCGCGGTTGCGCTTTGCGATCACAATGCCCTCGAAAGCCTGCAACCGTTCCCGGCTACCTTCTTTCACCTTGACCTGCACGATGACCGTGTCGCCCGCTGAAAAATCGGGAATTTCCTTGTTGATCTGCTCTTTTTCGAGCGCGTCGATAATTTTGCTCATCTCTGTTCTTCCAAATATTCGTCAAGCAACCTTTGCTGCTCATCGTTTAAATCAAGTTTTTCCACCAGGTCCGGCCGCCGCTCAAAGCTCCGGCCCAATGCCTGCTGGTAGCGCCACTTTGCAATTCGCGCATGGTCTCCTGACAACAGCACCGCCGGTACACGGCGGCCATCTATTTCTTCCGGCCTTGTGTAATGCGGGTGATCCAGCAGTCCATCCACAAAGGAGTCCTGCGATGCCGACGCTTCGTCTCCGAGTACGCCAGGCAACAGGCGTGCTACCGCATCGATTACGGCCATAGCCGCAATCTCACCACCGCTGATCACAAAGTCACCCAGCGACAGCTCTTCATCGACTTGCGACTCGATCAGCCGTTCGTCGATTCCCTCATACCTGCCGGCCAGTAAAACGATGCCAGGCAGTCCTGCGAATCTCTGCGCCATTGGCTGATCGAACACCGCACCCTGCGGTGACATGCACACCACCGGTGAGCCTGCAGGCAGCTTCGCCTTCGCCGCAGCAATAGCAGCAGCGGCCGGCTCATACTTCATCACCATGCCTGGCCCGCCGCCATACGGCCGATCATCAATCGTTCGATGCGCATCGAGCGTAAAGTCGCGCGGGTTCTGGCAATCCAGGCTTATGAGTTCCCGTTCAACCGCCCTGCCCACGACACCGAACGCTGCGATTGTGCGCACCATTTCGGGAAAGATCGTGACGACCTGCATTTGCATCGCGTCAGTCCCATTCCCAATCAACGTTAATGACACCAGCGGCGAGATCAACGTCCTTAATCACTTCTTCCTGCACAAACGGGATCAGAATTTCCTCATCCCCATGCACGACAAGTACATCGTTGGCACCTGTCGCAAGCAGGTAGGCAACCCTGCCTAAAATCCTGCCGTCACTGTGGACGACTTGCAAACCTTCGAGGTCTGCCCAGTAAAATTCGCCTCGCCCGGTATCCGGCATCCGCTCCCGAGGAACAGCAATGTCGTCACCCACGTAGCCGGCTGCATCGTCCCGGTCATCGACACCATCGATCCTCGCGATTACCGCCTTGCCGTGCCGCTTTCCCTCGGCGAGTCTGACCGATTGCCGATCGCCGTCCCGAATCAGCAGCCAGTCTTTGTAATTCAGTATTGCTTCTCGCGGTTCGGTGTAGGAATGCACCTTGATCCACCCCTTGACACCGTACAGACCGGTCACCCGGCCGAGAATCACCAGTTTACTCTCTGTAAGCACGCGCAATATTTGCCGCATTAAAATCGCTTAGCGAGCAGGCGTCCCTCAGGCGTCGGCGACGGCCTTTCGCTGTAACTTTATCAGCGACAGCACGCGATCCGAGGGCTGAGCACCCTGGCCCAGCCAGTAGTCGACCCGCTCGAGATCGATCCGCAGATTCTCCTCTTTATCGGTGCCGACAGGATTGAAGAAACCAAGACGTTCGATATACCGGCCGTCCCGACGATTGCGACTGTCGGTGACCACCAGATGGTAAAAAGGACGTTTTTTCGCGCCAGCGCGCGAAAGTCGAATACTAACCATTTCTTTTCCGCTGAATTGATGACAGGCAGGCATGACTGCACTCGGACCCCGGCCCGAGTAGACGGCGCATTGTACTGATTCTGTGGCAAAAGTGAAGAAAAACCGGGGGCTAACGGTGCTACGGTGCCGATGGTAGCTTTATAGCTTATTGAACGGTGCCGGCACCCTTAGAGACCACCTCCCGGCATCCCTCGCAGCATATTTTTCATGCCTCCCCTGGACAATTTTTTCATCATTTTTTGCATCTGCAGGTGCTGTTTCAGGAGCCGGTTGACGTCCTGGATCTCCTGCCCCGCCCCCTTCGCAATGCGTCTCTTCCGCGAGCCGTTGATGGACTTCGGAAAGCACCGCTCGCCCGCGGTCATGGAGTTGATGATTGCTATCTGGCGTGTGCATTGCTGCTCATTGGCTGATTCCTTAAGCGCGGCCGCGTTCACATTGCCGGGAATCGGCAGCTTCTCGAGCATTGCCGCCATACCCCCCATATTCAGCATCTGCTCCAGTTGATCCCGCAGATCCGACAAATCAAACCCTTTGCCCTTTTTAAGCTTCTTCGCAAGTTTGTCTGCCTGGTCACGATTAACCTTACTTTCGATTTCCTCGACCAGTGACAGTACATCGCCCATGCCAAGAATTCGCGATGCCATGCGATCCGGATGAAATACCTCGAGCGCGTCGGTTTTTTCGCCGGTCCCGACAAAACGGATTGGCTTGCCGGTTACCTCACGTACTGACAACGCAGCACCACCTTTGGCGTCGCCGTCCGCCTTGGTCAGGATGATGCCTGTCAGAGGTAATGCATCGCCGAACACGCGAGCCGAATTGACGGCATCCTGGCCCGCCATGCTGTCTACGACGAAAAGAGTCTCGTGCGGGGACGCTTCACTATGAATGGCGACGGCTTCCGCCATCATGTCGTCATCGATGTGCAAGCGGCCTGCCGTGTCGATAATCAGCACATCCATGTGAGAGCGACGACTTTCATCCAGGGCGCGGCGGACAATATCAACCGGCTGTTCTTGTGCCGCGCTGTCACAATACTCAGCGCCGACCTCGCCGGCGAGTGTTGCCAGCTGCAGGATCGCAGCCGGCCGGTACACGTCGACACTGACCATCATCACGCGCTTCTTTTCTTTCTCAATGAGTCTTCGCGCAAGTTTTGCGGCCGTCGTCGTTTTGCCGGAGCCTTGCAAGCCTGCAAGAAAAATGACAACCGGCGGCTGCGCCTTGAGATCCAGCGGTACGGTGTCGCTGCCGAGAATTGCAACGAGCTCGCTATGAATGATTTTAACCAGCGCCTGCCCGGGGGTCAGGCTTTTACCGACTTCCTCGCCGAGGGCACGCTCGCGAATTTTTTCGATAAATGACTTGACCACAGGCAGCGCAACGTCTGCTTCCAGCAAGGCAAGACGGACCTGCCGAAGCGTATCCTTGATGTTGGATTCGCTGAGACGGCCTTTGCCGGAAAGATTGCGTGCCGCCTGTGAAAGTCGATCGGAAAGATTGTCGAACATGCTTTAATTTATGGATGGATGACCCGGCAGATTGTAGCGCGATTCCTTTTGCCGGGATTCCTTTCAGACGATAATAATCGTGCCTCTCGACAACATGCGGACTTTTTTGTCGGGCACAGCGGCAATAACCTGCTTGAGAATTATTTCCTCCTGGCCTGGCTTCATGCCCGTTAGCCAGATATCAGGATCGTGATTCAGCAACTCGAGATCCCTGCACATGGTGCTCGGACAGTAGTGGCCCGCCGTCGTCGCAAGTTCTTCGTGTTCATCAGAAAATGAAACCTCGATCACCAGCACTTTGAGATTGTCACAAGCGTTGAGAACCGGCCACAAAGTCTGGTTGGTCCTTGTATCGCCGCTCACTGCGAATACGCCGCCGGAATTTCGCACCGTGTATCCCAGCGACGGCACACTGTGTAAAACATCCACCGCGTGAAAGTCACGTTGGCCGATGGACACCGTGTCGCCCGGATTACAGACGACATAACGCAGCATCGGATTCTCCGGATTCGGTATCCTGGCAAAATCGGGCCAGATTACATCGTTAAACAGATGTGCCTTCAATGCATCCAGCGTTTCCTGTCGCGCATAAACGGAAACCGGGACTTCAAAGTCCTCTTCGAAATTTGCGTCAATCAGCATCGGTAACCCGGCAATATGGTCGAGGTGGGCGTGGGTCAGGAACACGTGCCGAACCGAATGCAGATCCTCAAGCGCAAGATCGCCAACACCAGTACCGGCATCGAGCAGGACATCATTGTCGATGAGCATTGCGGAGGTGCGGGATCCGGCACCGATGCCACCGCTGCAGCCCAATATTCGTATACGCATACCGTTACGGCCTCAAGGCGCCAGGCGGGAACCAGGGTTCTAATGCACAGCGCCATATGGGATGATTGTTCCTGCAAAAACTAGGGTATCGGCGGTCGAGATTCTGTGTTTCAAATCACAATTCTTTTTTTCTACATAATTGCTGGAGTCTCTTTCGCCCTGAGCCGTCTGCCCAAATTCGCCTCACGTTCCAGGATACTGCTCAGCCTCGCGTTCCTGACGGGCGTTGCCGGACTTGCCTGGCACAGCGAGACGCTCTGGAACCTGATCCTGGTGCGCGACGGACTGTCACTGTCAATCGGCAATACGGCGTCGCTTATCGGGCTGCAGCTCGCGCTTGTTGCATTGCTCGGAGGACTGCAGCCGACTTTTCGCGGTCTCGCGGGAGGGCTCCTCCTGCTGGCTGCCGGGGCTGCGAGCCTGACCGGCTCGCCTGCGCAAGGAACGGAGGCGGCGGTCCTGGGCTGGCAGGTTCAGGCGCACGTCCTGATTTCGCTATTCGCTTACGGCCTGTTGACGGTCGGGGCCATCGTTGCCCTGTTTGCCCTGATGCAGGAAAAGCGATTGCAGGCCGGGCAGCTATCGTCGATCAACCAGCTTTTCTCGCCGTTGGAAACCACGGAGACAATGTTGTTCGGGATCACTACGGCAGGTTTCCTGGTGCTGCTGGTTGCGGTGTCGTCCGGCTTTGCCTTGTTCGAAAACATTTTCTCACAGCACCTCGTACACAAAACGGCGTTATCGCTGCTGGCGCTGGCTCTTTTCGGCATTTTGCTTGCCGGCCGCCAATTCGCCGGCTGGCGCGGCAAGCGCGCCGTCTATCTGTATCTCTGGGGATTTGCCATCCTCTGCCTGGCCTACTTCGGCAGCCGCTACATTCTCGAGGTAATCCTTGACCGCAGTTGGCATTAAGATCCTTGACAGATCCCGCAGGTCCTGATGAACTCAGGGGTGTCCATTCCATTAAGGAGGTGCCCATCCTTTGGGCGATGACATACCGCTAGCTGCCTTTATCGGCTTGCTTGTTGTCCTTCTTCTCCTTTCCGCGTTCTTTTCCGGCTCGGAAACCGCCTTGATGAGCCTGAATCGGTACAAACTGCGCCACAAGGTGCGTGCCGGTCACCGTGGCGCGAAACTCGCGGATAAACTTTTACAGCGACCCGATCGGCTGCTCGGCCTGATCCTGCTCGGCAACAACGCCGCCAATATTTCAGCTTCGGCCCTCGTCGGTGTCGTGTCAGTCCGACTTGGCGGCGAACTGGGATTTGCGATCGGGACTGCGGGCCTGACGCTGCTGATTCTCATTTTCGCCGAAACCGCACCGAAAACTCTGGCCGCATTGCATCCGGAACGCGTGGCATTCCCTGCAGCCTACATTTACGTCCCGTTACTCAAGATCCTGTATCCGCTCGTGTGGATGACCAACCTCATGGCCAATGGCGTCCTGTTTCTGTTGGGCCTGCGCAAGGGTGACGCTGAGGGCAACGCGTTAAGTCACGAAGAGCTTCGTACCGTCGTTAGTGAAGCCGGTGCTCACATCTCACAGAAATACCGTCAAATGCTGACCAACATTCTCGATCTCGAGAAAGTAACTGTCGATGACGTCATGGTGCCGCACAATGAAATTGTCGGCATCGACCTTGATGACGATATCGAGGATATCGCCAGGCTGATTCAACATTGCGAGCACACGCGGTTGCCAGTGTACCGCGACAACATCGACAACGTAATAGGATTGCTACATCTCCGCCGTTTGGCGAACCTCACAAGTCGCTCGGGATTCACCAAAGATGACCTGGAGGGATTACTGGTCGAGCCCTATTTTGTTCCTGAAGGCACCCCGCTTAGCACGCAACTCGTGCAGTTCCAGAAGGCAAAACAAAGGATTGCCCTGATCGTTGACGAGTACGGAGACATTCAGGGTATCGTGACTCTCGAAGACATTCTGGAAGAAATCGTCGGTGAATTTACCACCGATCCGGCAGCCAGCGATGAAGATATCGTCAGGGAAAGTGAAGGGACGTTCCTCGTTAACGGCACTGCAAACATTCGCGAGATGAACCGGGTGATGAACTGGAATCTGCCGACGAATGGCGCAAAGACGTTGAACGGTTTGATTCTCGAATACCTGGAAACGATTCCCGAGTCGGGAACTGAACTGGAAGTCGAGGGCTATCCGATCGAGATCGTCGAGACACGGGAAAATCGAGTACAACTGGCACGGATTTATCTCAACGACACTACGGAAACCACCAGTTGACGGTGCTTATCGCCCGCTGGGGCGAACTCCTACGTCAAGAATTATAGAATCGTCTCGCAGGAGCCCGCCCCAGCGGGCGATTTAATTAAACGCCTCGGCCAAAGCCTCGGCAAGCTTGCGCACGCCGACAATCCCGATGCCCTTAATCTTCTTTCGCGGCACGTTTTCGGCCGGAACGATTGCGCGCGTGAATCCCTGCTTGGCTGCCTCCGAGATTCTCTCAGTCCCGAATTTCACCGGCCGCACTTCGCCGGCAAGCCCTAATTCGCCGAAGCTCAACAGTTTCTGCCGGCAGGGCCGGTCGCGAAAACTGGAAACGATAGCGAGTACCACCGGCAAATCGGCAGCCGTCTCTCCGATGCGCAATCCACCGACAACATTGACGAAAATGTCTTCACCGGAAAGCGTAATGCCACCGTGCCGCTGCAATACTGCGACCAGCAACGCGAGCCTGTTCTGGTCAATGCCCTGCGCCAGGCGCCTCGGATAATTGCTGTTGGCATCGGCAACCAACGCCTGAATTTCGGCGAGCAGCGGCCGGCTGCCCTCCCACGCAACTGAAACAATACTGCCCGATGCCGTCTCGTCGCCTCTCGACAGAAAGATGGCCGACGGATTCTTCACTTCGCGAAACCCGGCTTCGGTCATCGCGAAAACACCCATTTCGCTGCTGGCGCCGAAGCGGTTTTTCACAGCGCGCACGATTGTGTAACGACTGGCCGGATCGGACTCGAAATACAAGACAGTATCCACCATGTGCTCGACGACGCGCGGTCCGGCGATTGCACCTTCCTTGGTCACATGGCCAATCAGGAATACCGCGATTTCCTTCTGCTTGGCAAACTGGACGATGCGTGCGACGCATTCCCGAAGTTGCGCGACAGAGCCGGGTGCCGAGGGCAGATCAGACGTCGACAATGTCTGGATGGAATCGATAACGAGTACCCGGGTCTGTCCCGCTGCAACCTGCTCGAGAATGTTGTCGAGTGAAGTATCCGCCAGCAGTTTCAGTGCCGGATTGTCGAGGCCGAGCCGCTGCGACCGCTGTGCGATCTGCCGCAGTGACTCCTCACCGGTTGCGTAACAGGTCTGCAGGCTGGCGGGCAGCTGTGCCGCCACCTGTTGCAGCAGCGTGGACTTGCCGACGCCCGGGTCACCGCCGAGCAATACCACGGATCCAGGTACCAACCCGCCACCGAGCACCCGGTCGAACTCGTCGAAGCCCGTTGGGTAGCGAACCCCCAGGTCCTCAGTCAGGGCCCCGAGGGCCAGCGGCTCCGGGCCCGCAGGCCGCTTCACGGCCCCGCTGGCGAGTGTTGTCCGGCTCAGGGTATTCCAGTCGCCGCAATCCGGGCACTGGCCCTGCCATTTCACGCTGTGGGCGCCGCATTCGGTGCAGACGTACGCTGTTTTGGCCCGCGGCACCCGAAAACCCCCTATTTGGACGTAAAGTTGTTTACCGATCTGTCAATTCAAGACATAAGCGGCGAATTTCCGACTTATTCGGCAACAGAATTCCAATCATAGCACCGCCGTCAAGGCCTTCAGGGCATCAAAACTGCAAACCGTATCTCACTAATAGCGCTTGCTATTTTCTATACTTCCCGCGTTATGTAGAGAACCCCGACCTTGGACAAACAACGAAAAGAGCATCGCGACCGCCTGGTCACCCTTAGTTTCGTCAGCGTATTGCTGATCCTGATCTATGGGCCCGGCGCGCCATGGTTCATTGGAGCCGACCGATTCCTGTTCGACCAGTTCGCAACCCACGTGAGAAATGCGCCGCTGGAGAACGGCCTGATCGTCAGCATCAACCCGTCAAACAAATCAGCGGACGAGGTGAAAGCCGAGTACGGACGGGTCTTGCAGGTCTTCAAGGAGCATAACGTCGCGCGAATCATCATTTCGCAGGCCCCCGACATGGACAGCACGGCAGAGCTTCCGGGTTGGGCCGCCGCATTGTCCTCTGGTGTGCCGGTATTCGTGCCCTCAGATCATCGACTGGCCGATGTGGCCACCACCACGGGCATTCTCGATCTGCAGCCTGACTCCGACCATGTACTTCGACGGTCCCGCCTGTGGCATCTGCAAGGCGGCATCATGTCGCCATCATTGCCATTGTCGGTAGCGCTGCACGATCAGGACTACGCGACTGACCCGCGGATCTCGGCCGCCGATGTCGCGATCTACCTGACAAACTACAATCCGGTTGACAGGATAAGCGCAGAGGACATCCTCGCGCCAGGCTTTGAGGGCAGTCAACTCGCCGGCAAGACGGTATTCCTCGATGCGGAACCGCCGCTGGTTGGTGCGGCCGCAATGCTGCCATCACGGCAGTTCGTCACACACTCGGAAATCACAGCCACCCTGCTCGCCAACATCGAACAGGAACAGACTGTGATTGCACCGACCTGGGTGCGCGCCCTTGACTGGCTGGTGCCCGCATTGCTGGCAATTGTCGCTCTTCTGTTCCTGCCAGGCCGCAAGCGCCGCGACATCGCGCTGGTCGTGACCATCGTGGTCGTGGCGTTGATGGTCATCGAGGCAATGTTCCTGCTAATTGGCCGCGTGCGGCTGGATCTCGGACGACCTGTAATTATTTTCCTGGGCATCGGCATTCTTGGCTGGTGGCTGGCTGGCGGTGTGAAGAAGGCGGCTGTTAATGCGTTCAAGCGTGGCAGCGACTTCCTGACCGCTGGCAGACTGGAACCGGCCTTCGCGGAATTTCGCCGCTGCGAACTGAATGAACCACTGGCCACCGTCATGTACAAACTCTCCCTCGAATTTGAACAGCAGGCCAAGCCGGAACGCGCTGAAGCCGTGCTCCAGTGGATGAAGAGAACACACAGCCGTACAGGCTCGCTGAGCAAATTTACGTTGCGGCCAAAAAACGGAATCCCGCAACGATTGGGGCGCTACGTCATCGAGAAAAGAATCGGCAAAGGCGCAATGGGCGCCGTGTACCTGGCACGCGATCCACGAATCAATCGTCCTGTTGCGTTAAAAGTTATTCCGATTGAGAAGGAATTCGAAGACGAAGAGCTTGAAGAAGCGCGACTGCGTTTTTTCCGTGAGGCGGAATCCGCCGGCAGATTGACGCACCCGAATATCATCACCGTCTACGACTGTGGCGAAGACAAGCATCTCGCGTACATTGCCATGGAATATCTGCAGGGAATTTCCCTGACAACATTTACCGATCCCAAGAAACTGCTGGCACCGAAGAAGGCGCTGGAGCTTTGCGCAAGAACTGCCGAGGGGCTCGACTACGCACACAACCAGGGTGTCATTCATCGGGACATCAAGCCGGCAAACATCCTTTACAGCCTCAGGAGTGACCTGCTGAAGATCAGTGATTTCGGTGTCGCAAGACTTACCGACAACAACCGCACCAAGACCGGGATTGTCCTCGGCACTCCTATGTATATGTCGCCAGAGCAACTCAATGCAGAAGATTTGACGGGCCACTCGGACTTATTCTCGCTTGGTGTTACGCTATATGAGCTGTTGGTTGGGGAGGTTCCGTTCAAGGCCAACAATATCGCTGTCTTGATGACCAGGATTACCACGGAAGACCCGGCTCCGGTGTCAAATCGGCGGCCAGGCATCCCACCAAGCGTGGACGCGGTGCTTTTCAAGGCTCTTGCAAAGCGCCCGGAAAAACGGTTCGCCAATGGTGGCGAAATGGCCATTGCGCTGCGCAATTGTGCTAAATATGCGTCCTGAGGCAGAGACCAGAGCGATCGTATGAGCCTGCGTGGAAAAATAAAATTCGCTGAGATCACCGATACCGGGATGGTTCGGGAGCACAATGAGGATGCCATTGGCTCAGATGAGGATATGGGGCTCATGGTGCTTGCTGACGGTATGGGCGGCTACAACGCAGGTGAGGTAGCCAGCGAAATCGCCGTGCAGACGATCACGGAGCTGGCGGCCGAAGGTGCGTCCCGCGAGGACAGAAATGATCGCGACCCGACGACCGGCCTGATGCGCCAGACGATTGTGCTGCGGGATGCCATATCGAGGGCCAACAAGATCATCTTCCAGACAGCCCAAAGTCAGACTCATTGCGAGGGCATGGGCACCACCCTCGTGGCCGCGATGTTTTACGACAATACGGTATCGATCGCTCATGTCGGCGATTCCCGGGCCTACCGGCTGCGCAACGACCAGTTCGAGCAGCTGACGCTGGATCATTCATTACTGCAGGAACTGGTCGACCGCGGCTTCTATTCCGAGGAAGAAGCGCAGCGATCAACGAACCGAAATTACGTGACCCGCGCATTAGGCGTGGAACCCATGGTCGAGGTCGAAGTACAGGAATTCGATGTGCTGCCGGACGACATCTATCTGCTCTGTTCCGACGGCCTGCCTGACATGGTGGAAGATGAGGATATTCACTTAACTATCAGGACGTTTAATGCTAGCCTTGATGTGGTCGGTCAACAGCTTGTGAAACTCGCCAATGACCATGGAGGGCGGGACAACGTGTCGGTGATGCTGACCCAGGTTCTGGAATCGTTCGCAGCGAAGAAGAGCCTGCTGGCAAAGCTGGCAAGCCTGTTCCGGTCATAGGCATGACCATGGATCAGGGCATATATTTTGCGACTTATTTTGAAGCACTGAGAGCGGCAATACTGAAATGGCACGTTTAATACTGAGTTTGGACAGCCAGGTCCTGGCTGAGTACAACATGTCCAAAGAACGTTACACGATTGGACGCCTTCCTGACAACGATGTGCGCATCGATAATCCCGCTGTCAGTGGGCACCATTCCCTGATCATCAATATTCTGAACGATTCTTTTCTCGAGGATCTGAACAGCACCAACGGCACCTACGTCAACGGCAAGCTGATCAAGAAGCACGCTTTGCAGCATGGCGATGTCATCACGATTGGTCATCATCAGCTTCGTTTCGCCGATCAGCACACCGGTGCAGCCGAGCAAGATGAGTTCGAAAAGACCATGGTCATTCCTGCCGGACAGCAGGATGCCGCCCTGCTTGCGAAAGCCGAAGAGGCAGCAGCCGTGGCTGCGGCCGCCGATGCTGCGACCGCCAAAGCTGCGGAGCCTGCTGCTGCAGCCGCTGAGTCCAGGATCAATGTGCGCGTCGAATTGCCGGCACAGAAAGAGGCGCCGAAACCAGGCCCCATGGTTGAAACGGTCGCTGAATCCAAACCCGAACCAGCGGCTCATGTCGCAACCTCCGCCGGCATCGATTCAAGCAACGCACCAACCGCGCTGCCGCTCGCAAAACTGCAGGTCCTAAGCGGCGCATTTGCAGGACGTGAGCTGGAACTGACCAAAGCGTTAACGACGCTTGGCCGTCCTGGTGTCCAGGTTGCCGCAATTACGCGTCGGGCCGAAGGGTATTATGTCGTGCACGTAGAAAGTAGCGAGGAAGGCGATTACCCGCTGGTGAACGGCCAGCCGATCGGGGCACAGGCCCGTAAGCTGATTGACAACGATGTTTTGCAGTTGGCCGGTGTGAAAATGGGGTTTTTCGCCAGCTAGTTACTACGCTGCAAGATACACTTCAATCAAGTTCACCGATTCGCCCTCCGGGGCAGTCCGTCCTCATTAGTAATTATATCCAGATGTTTGCTGCGGACTGACCGTAGCGCCAAAGATCAATCCGCACCGTTCAGCAAGTCCAAAAACAAATTGCAGGCGAATTGGCCGTCACGATGAATTTCTTCCGGGGGTGACCGCTAGTCCTCGAAAACACAACTTTCCCGGTTAGAGATACCGCATACCAGCTGGTAGGGAATCGTACCTGCGTGTTTTGCGACCTCCTCGACCGGTAACTCGTCACCCCACAACAGCACCGGGTCTCCGATCTGCTCAGTCGCCGCGGGACCCAGATCAACCGCAGTGAGGTCCATTGACACAAGCCCGGCGATCTTTACACGCCGATCGTTAACCAGGACTGGTGATCCGGCAGCAATGAACCGCGAGTAACCATCGCCGTACCCGGCGGCGACAATGCCCAGCACAGTGTCTCGCCCTGACCGCCACGTGCCCCCATAGCCAACTGTTTCGCCTTTGCCCAACGCCTTGATGGCAATGAGCCGCGATTCGAATCGCATCGCAGGTCTTAATCCCAGATCAGCACCACACTGATCAGCCAACGGTGAAATACCATACAGGGCCAGGCCGGGCCGCACCCACAATCTGCCGCTACTGCGTTGTTCGGCAAATACGTCCAGGTCCTTTTCCCAACCGAAGATTCCGGCTGAGTTGGCAATACTGATGTGGCCATCGAACGCATCGACAATTTTCCTGAATTGATCGATTTGCAACGCCGTGGTGTCGTCTTGCACATTGTCTGCGTTGGCGAGATGCGTCATGACCCGCAAATCGCCAACTGCCGAGCAATTTTGTAAGCGGTCAATCAGAGTTGGCGCATCATGCGGCGGAAACCCAAGGCGGTTCATCCCGGTATCAATTTTCAGCCAGATCGTGGCATCTGCCTGGCCGAATCGCTCGAGCCATTCGATTTGCGATTCGGTGTGCACCCCCAGTTGGATATCCAGATCAATGGCCTTGCCAAGATCTGTCCCGGAAAAAACGCCGTCTGGCAACGCGATCGGTGTGTCGATCCCGGCTTCTCTCAGATCGGCAGCCTCCCCGAGCCGTGCAACGGCAAAGCAATCGGCGCCAGCCAGGCACCTGGCGACCGGCAGCAATCCATGGCCATAGGCATTCGCCTTGATCACGGCCATCATCCGCGCGCCGCGCGATCTTTCTTTAATGGTTTGGAAGTTATCCCTGATTGCGCCGAGCCGGATGAGCGCCCGAGCTCCGAAACTCACTGATAGGCCTCATCCGCGTAGGCTTCCGGCACCCAGTTTTCAAATCTTGTGTAACGGCCGACGAAGGTCAGCGTAAAATTACCGATCGGACCATTGCGTTGTTTCGCAATGTTGATATCGGCGATGCCCTTTCTCGGCGTGTCCTGATTGTAGACCTCTTCCCGATAGATGAAGATGATCAAATCGGCATCCTGCTCGATCGCGCCGGATTCCCGCAAGTCAGACATCACCGGCCGCTTGTCCGTTCGTTGTTCGACACTACGATTGAGTTGCGACAATGCGATGATCGGCAACTCGAGTTCCCTCGCCAGCGCTTTTAGCGAGCGTGATATCTCGGAAATCTCGGTAGCACGATTTTCCGTATTTCCGTGGACCTCCATCAATTGCAGGTAGTCGATCACGATTAGCCCGAGACCCTTCTCGCGCTTGAGGCGTCGCGCCCTGGCACGAATCTCGGTCGGTGAAAGACCTGGCGAATCATCGATGAAGATCGGCGCGTCGGACATCAGCTGCACTGCGGTATTAATGCGTGACCAGTCCTCGTCCGGAAAATTGCCGGTCCGCAGGTGCGTCTGGTCCACGCGACCGAGAGACGAAATCATGCGAAACGCCAGTTGCTGAGCCGGCATTTCCATCGAGAAAATGGCAGTCGGAATCTTGGCGCCAATGGCAGCGTTTTCTGCAATATTCACCGCGAACGTCGTCTTGCCCATCGACGGGCGTCCCGCGACCACAATCAGGTCGCCTGGCTGTAGACCAGCCGTTAGTTTGTCGAACTCGTTGAAGCCGGTCGGAATGCCTGTGATATCGCCACCGGACTGATGCAGCAAATCGATGCGATCGACAGCGTCCGGAAGAATCTGCTTCAACGGTCTGAATCCAGCCTTGCCACGAGATCCTTTCTCGGCAATGTTGAACACCAGGCGCTCTGCCTGATCCACCAGGTCAGATGCGGGACGCCCTTCGGTGGTGTAGGCGCTGCCGCTGATCTCGTTGCCGGCGCTGATTAATGAGCGAAGGGTCGAGCGCTCGCGAAGGATAGTTGCATAGGCCCTGACATTGGCCGCGCCGGGGGTCTCATTGGCGAGCGTTGCCAGGTATTCGAGCCCGCCACCAGCCTCCAGCTCATTGCGATTTTCCAGAAATTCGGAAATCGTCACGACATCGCAAGGATTGCCTTTCTCTGCGAGTTCGCTGATTGCGGAAAATATCAGGCGGTGGTCTTTGCGGTAGAAGTCGTCGGCAACAATCAGGTCCGCAACCTTGTCCCAGGCCGAGTTATCGAGCATCAGACCGCCAATCAATGATTGTTCAGCCTCTATGGAGTGCGGCGGTACTTTCAGCCGGTGTTCGACTGATTCGATTCCTACCCCGTCATCCAGCGCTCGAACCATAAATGTGTCCCTTGGACGCGCCTCGCCTGCGGCAAAATTACGGGCAGACCCCCCATTCGATCCAAAATGGGGTCTGGCCCCTGTTTAGTCGTACTCCCTTACCGTACCACAGAAAACTTATTCTTCGGCGACAACCTTGACGGTGACCTCAACATTGATCTCCGTGTGCAAATGCACGCCAATCTTATACTCGCCGACTTCATGAATGGGTCCGTCGGGCATGCGGATTTCGCTGCGTAATGCTTCCACACCGACCGTCGAAAAGGCGTCTGCGATATCTATCGGACCGACCGAGCCGAATAACTTGCCCTCTGAACCGACATTCGCAGTGATGACCAGTTCCATACCCCGTATGAGTTCTTCGCGTGCTCTGGCGGCAGTCAGATCCTCGGCAGCGGCTGTTTCGAGATCGGCGCGCCTCGCTTCGAACTCAGCGATGTTTTGCTTGGTCGCCAGCGCCGCTTTTCCTTGTGGCAACAAGTAGTTGCGCCCGTATCCGGCTTTGACCGACACCAGGTCGCCGACACCGCCAAGGTTTTCAACATTATCCAGAAGAATGACGTTCATAATTCAGACCTTTCTATTGACTTGTCCCGACCACACCGGCTCATCGGCCGGTGTTGCGGGTCCGATAACCAAACCACGCATCTGTATATCCAACTACGGCAAACGAAATCACCGGCAATGCGCTCAACAGCGGAATCAGGGCATAGGCGATAACCAACAATATCGCAGGAAACTGCCTTTCAGCATGTAACCAGTGCAGGATCGCCAGACCTTGAATCCAGAAAATCACGAACACCAGGAACGCGAAATTCCGTAGCCAGATAGCTCCGCTGATCATGGCAGCAACCGAAGCAACTGCCACTATTAATGCCAGCACGCGACCGAAATTCAAATCGCAAAACCGGCCAAAAACCGCCTTTTCCCCGAGCGACGCCTGGTAAAGAGCGTAGCCAAGCAATAATCCAAATGCGTACAGCGACCATATCGTGAATACGAACAATACGGTCATCTGTTGTGCAATCGCTGCCCGATTTTCAAGCAGCGTTGCGGCCTGCTCATGCAGGCCCATTTCCCTGAACAGCGTGGCAGCTTCATCGGCAAGCCAGCTACTCCAAAATACTGCCGGGTCCGTAAGAACCACGTAAAAACCTAACAGCCCGACCAGCGCCACGATGACCGATGCCTGTAGCGCCAATGTCAGTGAACGCCAGTTACCGAGCAGCGCTGCCAACACAAAGGCCGGCATCCAGGTCATCAACACAGCCAATGCCATCTGTGGCGCCGAACCGCCTGACAGCAACGCCATCAAAGCCAATACGGCCGCCGCCAGCAGCGCCTGCGTCAGCGCCCGGCGTTCACCGTGGTGCAGCACCAGGAGCACCATCACTGCGCCACTGAAAATTCCCGCGAGCGGCAGAAACAGGATGTAGGTAGCCACCAGCCCCAGGATTGCGTTCTGCGGATGCCTTACCAGCCACGCGGATATCGGCTGCACAACTGACATCCCGGCAGCCTTTTGATCAGTGCCGGTCGGTGTACGGCAGCAATGCCAGGAAACGTGCTCGCTTGACCGCCGTGGACAACTGCCGCTGATAGTGCGACTTGGTCCCGGTGATTCTGCTCGGCACGATCTTGCCAGTCTCCGTAACGTACGCCTTCAATAGCCCCAGATCCTTGTAATCGATCTCTTCGATTCCCTCAGCGGTGAAGCGGCAGTATTTACGTCTGCGTGAATATCGACTCATGATTAATTTCTCCGTCCGGCGCTTTTTGCTTTGGCCGCCGGTTCCCCGGCTTCCTCTGCTTCAGGTTTATCTTCGCTGCTTTCTGCCGCTGATTCCCCGGCATCTGCCGTGGATGTCTTTTCGGCAACGGCTTCTGCATCAGCTACCGGAGTCTCTTCAGCTCCGGCAGCGGGCTTCTCTTCGGCTGCTTCTGCCGGTACTTTTTCTGCCGGCTTGGCATCTGATTCTTGCGGAGCTGCGTCTTTTTTTGCTGCGTCGCTATCGGCCCTGGCCAGCATCGCAGTCTCTGCAGCAGCCTTGGCATCGCGACGACGCTGCGACTCGCGTTCCTTAACCTTCTCCTCTTCGACCGCCAGCGCCATCGGCGAAGCTGCCGTGATAGCCTCTTTGCGGCCGATAACGAGATGGCGAAGCACCGCGTCATTAAACTGGAAAGCGCTCGTGATCTCTTTGACCACCTCATGACCGCACTCTATGTTCATTAGAACATAGTGCGCCTTATGAGCTTTGTTGATCGGGTGAGCCAGCTGCCGCCGGCCCCAGTCCTCAGTGCGGTGAACGACACCGCCGGATCCGGTGACCATGCCCTGGTAGCGTTCTACCATGGCAGGGACCTGCTCGCTCTGGTCCGGATGAACCAGAAACACGATTTCATAATGTCTCATTGTCTTCCCTTTTGGATGAAATCCGATCGGGTACCCTGAATATGACTACAGAATGCCCTTGCGGATTAAAGCTTCCCGGTACAGCCGGTGAAGCAAGAGGTTTCCCCGCCAGTTGCACGGGGAGGCGCATGCTAACCAAGCAAGTCCGCCGAAGCAAGCAAAACCGGGGTCGAACCGAGGTTTTGGTTAGAAAACCTCGGTTCGACCCCGGTTTTGCTAATACGAGCATGCAGGAGCGGCTTTAGCCGCGAACAAACCCACCACGCTGTCTGACAATCTCATACAGGCAGATCCCCGTGGCGACCGATACGTTGAGGCTGGCGACCGTGCCCTGCATCGGCAGGCTGACCAGATCATCACAGCGATCAGCCAGGTTCTTGCCAATGCCACCATGTTCCTCGCCCATCACCAGGGCCACGGACCCGGTGAAATCGACGTCGTAGACAGTCTTCTCCGCAGAATCGCTGGTACCCACGACTGTGATGCCGTAATCACCGAACCAGCCCAGCACTTTGCCGATATTGTTGATCGAGGCAAAAGGCAGGCTCTCCGCCGCACCGGCAGCAACCTTGCTGACCGTTGGTCCGAGTCCCGCCGCACCATGCCTGCGCACAATGACCGCATCGACGCCGGCGGCATCCGCGGAGCGCAGGCAGGCGCCAAGATTGCGCGGGTCCTGGATGCCATCAAGGATCAGCAGCAAAACCGGACCGCTCTCCTCGCCAGTCAACTTGTTTTCGACCAGCGTCCGCAATCCGGCCTCATCGAGGATTGAGTCGCGTTTCAGCTCAACGACGACACCCTGGTGGCGCGTCTCACCGCTGATTTGCTGCAATCGCGCCCGATTGGCCGGCTGAATCTCGATGCCGCGCGTCGTCGCCTGCGCAATGATCGACTCGACCCGCGGGTTTGCCGTCCGATACTCGGCAAAAAGTTTGACGATCCCGGCCGCCGGGCGTGACAGGAGTTGCTCAACCGCACGCAGGCCTGTGACATATTTCGCCTTGCTCATCGTTTCCACTTCTTGCCTGTTACCCTGGTCACCAGTTGAAAATCAATGCGCTTCGACTCGAGATCGACGCGCGAGACAACCACGCTCAGCTGATCGCCCAACCGATATTGCGTGCCACTGCGATCTCCGATCAGCGACTGGCTGCCGGCATCAAATCGATAGTAATCGTTGCGCAAACTGGTCACATGTACGAGACCATCGATCTGCAATTCGGCTAATTGGACGAACACGCCGAAGTTTGTGACACCCGTGATAACGCCCTCGTACTGCTCGCCGACCTTGTCCTCCATGAACTGACATTTGAGCCAGGCGTCGACTTCTCGTGTTGCGTCTTCCGCGCGCCGTTCGTGCTCCGAACAGACACCGCCGAGCTGCTCCATCGCACGGTAATCATACGCATAGTTTCCGGCCTTTCCGCGGTGCAGGATGTGACGAATCGCCCGATGCACCAGCAGGTCCGGATAACGGCGAATCGGCGATGTGAAATGCGCATAAGCGTCCAGCGCAAGTCCGAAGTGCCCGATGTTTTTTGGCGTATATTCCGCGTGTGACATCGAACGCAGTAAGGCCATCGAAATTGCAACGCTGTCAGGCCTGTCCTTCACCTGATCCATGAGTTTAGTCAATTGCCGTGGCTGCACGTGATCGGAGTGTGGCACTTTGAGACCGAGCCCCAACAAGTACTGGCGCAACTCATCGAAGCGATCGGGATCCGGCTTCGCATGCACACGGTACAAGCCTGCTACACGGTGCTTGCGCAAAAACTTCGCCGCCTGCACATTGGCTGCGATCATGCACTCCTCGATCAGGCGATGCGCATCATTTCGCGGCACGGCACTGATGCCGGTCACTGCACCATGTTCATCCACATTGATTCTCATCTGCGGAATATCGAGTTCGATGGCGCCGCGCTTGCGGCGGTTTTTTGCGAAAAGTTTGAACGCATCGTGCAGGTGTTGCATGTCCTCACGCAGTGACTTTGGGATCTGCTTTTGCGATTGCCCGGTCAAAAAGTCGTTGACCTGGCCATAGGTCAGCCGCGCAGATGAACGCATGATGGCTTCATAGAATTTTGACCGCGATACCTTGCCTTCCGCACCGACATGCATCTCGCACACCAGGCAGAGCCTGTCGACCCTGGGCTTCAGTGAACAAAGTCCGTTGGACAGGACCTCCGGCAACATCGGCACCACTCGATCCGGAAAGTAAACAGATGTGCCACGCCGGATCGCCTGCTGGTCGAGCGGTGTTCCTATTTCGACGTAGTGCGCCACATCGGCAATCGCAACCAGCAACCGG
>SMWE01000087.1 GCA_004357475.1 Gammaproteobacteria bacterium | reverse complement strand
GCATTATCAATGTCGACTCCGGACTGTTCGATCTTCGAATATTCAAAATTCAGCGCACTTTCCAAAGCGATGTCTTCACGCAATTGCCAGAAATGCGTGCTGAAAAACTCATAGCGATTTTCTTCAATATCCGAGTCAGAATTGAAGACGTCGATAGGCGCCAAAGAGCCATCTGCCAGCACTTCGAACAGGCGAACCTTTTTGTCAAGCGTATTTTTGGCGCCCTCGAGTCCGAGTTCAAGGTTCTGGTTGCCTGTCAGGGGCCAGCTGTAAGACGACCGTACGATTGATTCGGTCGCCAGCGAATCGCTCAACACCAGCGATTTCGATGGTACATTGCCGGGAATGGTGGACGATAGTGAAACGGATTCCGACTCGTCATTGGTCTTGTTGCTATAGATCAGGCGAGTCTTCAGAGTGCCGTTCGAGCCGATTCGATTTTCCAGGTCTCCGCCAATTTCCCAATCGAGCCCGTCTTCGCGTGACACGTTCAGGAGCTTCTCGGTATCCGGGTTGCCGACAATGGTTACTATGGTTGTTTCGGTTTCTTCCTTTTCCTTGTCTGCAAACCGGGCGTTCAGATTCAGGACATCGCCATTGTCGAATGACCAATTGCCGGATGTGTTCAGGATCAGCTGTTGCTCGAGTTCCGGGCGTTCGATATCCCGCTGCTCGAAAAGGGTATTGGTGTCCGGTGTAAAAAACTCCTCGAAACGGTCCTGGCGGCCGCCCCGGTTATACGGTCCGAGCTCGGCGCTGATGAGATAATTCAGTTTGCCGGCCGTATTGCTATAGGAAATGAGGCCGTCATACTCGGGTGACTCACCGTAAAATCCGGAGTGCGCTTGCCAGGATCCGGAGCCGCCCGACGCGTCCTCGGTAAGCACAATGTTGATGAGCGTGCCCTCGCTACGGACATCGAGGCCCGCGGTCGTGCCCCTGATCACCTCGATTCGGGCGACGATGCTTGCCTGGATTCTTTGCATTGCCGAGGTGATGTCATTCGACTTGCCGGAAATACGTTTGCCATTGATAAGGATCTGGTCTCCACTGGAGCCGAAACCGCGTTTGTCCGGTCCTCTGCCGCGGCGTCGATTGTCTGGCAGCAGCGCCGCCCCGCCCGGTACCCAGCGCAACATATCTGCAGCGGACACTATCGTATAGACCTCGAAAAAGCTGGCCTCGTAGGTAACAACGGCGCCGTCAGCAGACGTCCAGACGCCGGTTGCCAGTGCGCGTTTAGACGACTCGTTGCTGGTCTGGCTACTGGTCGGCGGATCACCCGGATCGGCGGCCGACACCAGCGGTACGGCAGCCAAAATGGCGGCCGCCATTGCTACGATGAATTGCTGTTTACCTGCCTGCACGCGGTGTCCGTCCCCTCAACGACTCAATTCTAGGCCGGGCAGCAAGGAAATGCGTGACCTGGCGCCGTACCCTGACAATTCCGGACATTTCATCTGCAACGCCCCATCCACGAAGACCCCTGCCCATCGGTTTCCCGAAAATGTTGATGGCCGCCGGCAATGGAATCCGAATATCCCAAGCCAAATGACAGGGTGCGGGCGGCTTCGTTCAAACCGCCAGGCCGGTTTGTTGCATATGCCGCAATGAGCGCCGGGGAATTTCGGAAAAGCAAGATGCCGGGGACCAGCCTGCGGCGCCGGAATTCGTTAATCGCGGTCATTCCAGGTCTTCAGCATTTCCAGGAAGGTATAGGAGGCGGACCAGGTAATGAACGTCAGTCCTGTTACTGCCTCGACACCGGTCATAAAGCGGATCGGACCCACCGCTACGATGTCGCCGAAGCCGAGCGTCGTGAACACGCTGGCGGAATAATAGATGCAATCGAAAATACCCAGGTGTTCGAAACCGACAAATTCACCGAATCCCTGCATGTTTTGCAGCCAGAAATAATTCAGGCCGAAAATCCAGATCACGACGATGTGCAGTAGCATCAGGCAAAGAATCAGCAGAATGATGCGGCGCCGATGGTGATGTATCGGCAGCATCGGCAATTTGTCACTGAGAAGTCGCAGTCACTCGTAATGCAGGATGACGCAGGCAACCACGGCAATCACCGTGACAAGGACAGTTATCCAGTGTGGCAGCGGCAGCATTGTGATTGTCAGGTTTGGTACCGACGGTAACATTATAGCTTATTGTCGGCGATAAGCTATAAAGTTACCACCGGCACCAAGTTACACAAAGAGAATGCAATGATCGATCTTTATTACTGGCCGACGCCTAACGGCAAGAAAGCATCAATCATGCTCGAAGAGTGTGAACTCGAGTACCACGCCATACCGGTCAACATAGGCCGTGGCGAGCAGTTCACGGTTGAGTTCCTTGGCATCAGCCCGAACAACCGGATACCGGCGATCATCGATCGCGAAACTGATGTTGCGGTTTTTGAATCCGGTGCCATCCTGATGTACCTGGCAGAAAAGTCGGGGAGATTCATGCCGCAGGAAATGAATGCAAGGTATGACGTGTTGCAATGGCTGTTCTGGCAAATAGGTGGGCTCGGACCAATGGCTGGTCAGCTCAGTCATTTTGTGAACTATGCGCCGGAGCCGGTCCCGTACGCTCAATCGCGCTACGAGAAAGAGTACGACCGGCTTCTGGGCGTGATGAACACGAGACTTGCAGACCGCGAGTTTCTTGGCGGGTCGTACTCGATTGCAGATATCGCGTCTTTTCCCTGGGTAATGGGCTACAAGCGATTGGGAACAAGCCTCGATGCATTTGCAAATCTCCGGCGCTGGTTCGACGAGATCAAGATGCGTCCCGCAGTACGCCGGGGCGCGGACCTTGGCGAGGACTGGGGCGAGTCGTCCGGGCTGACCGATGAGGAAGCCAGGAAAGTGCTATTCGGTCAGACCGCCGAATCGATTGCGAAGGCGCGGCGCTAGGTGAAGCTTTACGATTGTGCGACCGCACCCAGCCCCCAGCGAGTGCGAATTTTCCTGGCGGAAAAGGGCATTGATATTTCACTGGTAGCGGTCAATCTGCGCGAAGGCGAGCAGCTCGGTAAGACATTCAGAAAAATCAATCCTGATTGCACGGTGCCGGTGCTGGAGCTGGATGACGGGACAAGGATCAGCGAGATATTTGCGATCTGCCAGTATCTCGAAAGTCAGTATCCGGAGCCCGCGTTGATGGGGCGCAATTCCGTCGAGCAGGCGTTGGTTTCAATGTGGAATACCAAGATCGAGCAGAACGGCATTGCGGCGCTGGCCGAAATTCTGAGAAACCGCTCCAAAGGCATGCGGGACCGGGCACTGACGGGGCCAATTAATTTTGCGCAGATTCCGCAGCTGGTGGATCGCGGACGTATCAGGGCGGAGGCGTTTTTCGCCAGGCTGGACGATCAGCTAAAAAACGGTGCCCATGTCACCGGGAACCAGTTTTCGATGGCCGATATCACTGCGTACGTGATGGTGGAATTCGGTGAGTGGTCCAGGATTTTGATCAAAGACAGCCACGTAAATTTACAACGATGGTACGACTCAGTTTCAAAGCGGCCAAGTATGCAGGCCTGACTCCGGCAATTATTGCTCGCTGGGGCGAATTCCTGCGCCACTCCCGTAGGAGCTCGCCCCAGCGGGCGATGATTGACTATTTCGCCAAACGCTTGATGCCGTCTTTGGCCTCACTGATCCACTCACGCTGCGTCTTGCGATAGTGTCGCGGCGCGAGATCGGCGGCAGCAATTATTTCTTCAAATTCCGCCAGAGCGGCTACCTCGCTGCAGAGTTTCTCGAGCATCAGGCCGTAACGTAGTCGTGCTTCGGCACCTGCGTAATAAACCACTACCGCTTTGTATTCCGCCAGTGCTTTTTCATCGTCACCACATGCTTCGATAGCTTGCGCGTAGAGCAGATGTCCATCGGGTGACTTGAAGTCCGGGTTTTTTTTGATCAGTAAGTCCAGGGTTTTTCTTGCGTCTTCATATTGTTCATTACCAAATTGCGCACTGGCGAGACCAAGCATCAGGTTCGGATCATGTTCGTAGAGCCCGCTCAGCACACTTTCATAGTGTTCGATTGCCTCTACATTACGGCCGCTTTCGACCAGTTCGCCCGCAAGGTGACGGACTGCGTCAATGCTGCCTGATAACTTGTGCTCTCGCTGCCGTTGCCGCAAATCCGCGCCCGGATTCAGTGTTCTCGTGATGCCACGAACGGCACTCCGCGCCCGCCGGTTATTCATCAGGTCGGGCAGTAACTCAACAATGAAATAGGCAAGGCCCCCAATACCAGGCGCGATCAGGAGAATGAAGACCCAGTACATATTTCTTCCGCTGCGCAGGACATGCACAATCAGTCCGATCTGAATCAGGTAAACAAATCCCGCAAAGGCCATTAGTTTTTTACGCGCCGGGGATTGGGGTCTTTGTTCTGCTTATCAGCATCTGCAATGAACGGAAGCCGAGATATAGCAGCAGTAAAAGCTTCGATAACTCAAGTATCGAATATACGCCGTGTACAGTCGATGGCGGGGGCTCTGTGCCAGCGATTATTTGTTGTGTGCGGGCGGATAACTCCGGGAGCAACCACATCGCCTGTGACAACAGAATTAGGGCCAGAGCGCCACAGCCTGCCCACAGCTCTTTCGCAGAGCCTGCCATCCGCACGAGGATCAACAAAATGATCAGCGCCACAAACTCGGCTCTGTTCAGGGCAGCAAAAACCACCTGGCCCACATCGAGCGCGACTGGCCGTGTTATCGTCGATGCCGAAAACCTGAGCGGTGTGGCCAGTAGCGATATGCCTGCCGTCATGCCAAACCATATCAGGCAGACCCATGCCGGATTCCGAATAACGGCCGAAATACGTTTCCACGACTCAAGTTTCAGGTGCATAATTCCTCGCTGGTTTTAACTATCCGCGCAAGCTTCGCGGCCCGATACGCAGACTGAACGATATGGCGTTAGAAAAAGAATCTCAACTCGCATCAGCGGTTCTGATGATCAGGCCGGCAGGTTTCGAGAGTAATCCATTGACGGCCGCATCGAATCGTTTCCAGGGCCGCAACGAATTGCCGCCGGAGCAGCAGCAGATTGACGCCGGGGCCGAATTCGATGCTCTGGCCGCTGCGCTCGAAGCTGCGGGCATTACGGTGGTGCAGATCGATGACACCGCGGAGCCGCATACACCGGATGCCATCTTCCCCAATAACTGGGTGAGTTTTCACGCTGATGGCAGGGTCGTCCTCTACCCGATGGAGGCGCCGAACCGGCGCACGGAACGGCGGCAGGACATCATCGATACATTGGCCAGGCAATACGGCTTTCAGGTTCGAGAAATCGTCGATTTCTCACACCATGAAAAAAACGGACATTTTCTTGAAGGGACCGGCAGCCTGGTGCTCGACCGCGTCAATCGAATCGCGTATGCGTGCTTGTCGTCGCGGACCCACCTCGATGTACTCGGTGAATTCGCGCAGACGCTGGATTATGAAGTTATAGCGTTTGATGCGGTCGACAGAAACGGAGCACCGATTTATCACACGAATGTATTGATGAATATTGGTGAGAAACTGGCCGTCATCTGTGATGAGGCGATTCCGCGCGATGATCAACGCGATGCAGTCATTCAGAGCCTCGAGGGAACCGGTCACGAGGTGCTGACGCTGAATTTTGACCAAATGGAGTCATTTGCCGGCAACATGCTCGAGCTCAGAACATCGTCGGGTCAGCGCGTGATTGCGATGTCAGCCCAGGCTCGCGATTCCCTGAGCAAATCGCAATTAGAAACGATTTCTGCCAATGCGCAGATCATCAGCGTGCCCATAGAAATTATCGAGAGTGCGGCAGGTGGCAGCGTTCGTTGCATGCTCGCAGAAATTCATTTGCCGATTGCCAGTGCCGCGAATTAGCTGCACTGTCACCTTGGATTCTCGTGCATACCGGCGACGAATTCGCAGCGGTTCGCGTCCACCTGATTCCGAAACTGAGATTATCGCTTCGGGACCAGGGCAAAAGCATTGCGCGCGGAAGATTTTTTCCAGGAGAAAAGACAGGAACCACTGCAGACTGCACTGACTGATACTTTGCGTGAATTCCTCGCGACGAAGGGCATCATCGGGACCGCGGTCCTGATACGGGACATTACGTTGCCGTCATTTATCGTCGAGGCGATCGAAAAGAAGAAGGAGCGTGAGCAGGCTGTTGAAAGAGAGCGAGCAGAGTTGGAGCGCGTTCGCACTGAGTTGCAGCAGCAGGTCGCACGTGCGCACGCTGGCCGGGAAGCGGCAGTGCAGGAAGCTGAACGCAAGAGAACCCTTGCCGATGTGACGGCGTACGAGATCGAGAAGATCAATAAAGCCATCGCAAGCAATCCGGCCTATATACAATTGCAATCGCTCGAGGCGTTGAAGGCAATCTCCAAAGATCCGGCCAGCAAGATCTACTTCCTGGATGGATCGAGTCCGCGTCCGCTGCCGCATCTGGGTGATATACAAGCGATTCAATAAGGGCAGCGATAACAGGCTTCAGGCAGGACCAGCGATCATTTTTCGGGGGCCGGCATATCCAGCTTCTTTTTTGTTATCTTCTGTCATTAAAGAATAAAAACGATCGCAATTTCCCTGGAGTCCACTGCATGGGTAACACACGCGACAAGATTCTCATGTGCCCACCGGATTTCTTCACGGTCGAATACGTCATTAATCCATGGATGGCCGGGCACGCGAGTTCGCTGGATATCGAGTTGGCCAAAACGCAGTGGCAGTCATTACGGGACACGATTGGGGAATACGCGGAGATAACCGAAATTGAGCCACAACCCGGTTTGCCGGACCTGGTTTTCACGGCGAACGCTGGTGCTGTCTACGGCAACAAGGCGATCGCCAGTCATTTCATGCCGCATGAGCGGCGGCCGGAAGAGGTGCATTACAAGAAATGGTTTCGTGACAACGGTTTCGAACTATTGAATCTCGATGAAAAAATCGGCTTCGAAGGAGCCGGCGATTGCCTGTTTGACAGAGGCGGCCCGTGGTTGTGGACCGGCTATGGCTATCGCACGGAAATCGAGGCACACGCCGAGATTCAAAAGTTCTTCGATGTCGAACTGGTTTCCATCAAGCTGACCGACTCGCGTTTCTATCACATCGATACCTGCTTTTGTCCGCTGACAGACGGGTTCCTGATGTATCATCCGCCGGCATTCGATTTCGATTCCCGAATTGCAATTGAGTCCCGGATTCCGCCGCATAAAAGGATCATTGTCGATACCCTGGATGCCGGAAATTTCGCCTGCAACGCGGTCAATATCGGTGACACGGTAATCTTGAACGCCGCATCGGGTCCGCTGAATGCCAGGTTGATGCTGGCTGGTTTCAAGGTGCTGGAAGTCGGACTGTCCGAGTTTCTCAAAGCCGGCGGGTCGGCAAAGTGCCTGACACTAAAGCTTAAGGAACCGCTTGGGGACTAACAAGCAATGGGTGGCTGACGGGAATAAGAAGAATGTCCACGCCTCATCAGTATTGCATTACGCCGAAAGATCCAGGCGCGCACCTTTTTGAAGTAACGGTGACCGTTGCCAGGCCGGACCCGTCGGGCCAGATTTTCACGATCCCCGCCTGGGTGCCGGGCAGCTACATGATTCGGGATCTTGCCCGGCACTTTGTTTCGATTCGGGCAGACGCGGACGGGCAAGAGATCGGCCTGACGAAAATCGACAAGAGCAGTTGGCAGGCGGGTGCCTGCAATGCAGCCATTACGCTGACTGCCGAGATTCATGCCTATGACGTCAACGTCAGGGGCGCTCACCTTGACACCACCCACGGATTCTTTGATGGCGCCTGTGTTTTTCCTGCGGTAGTCGGACAGGAAGACCATGCCTGCGAGCTCGAAATCCGCCCACCTGCCGGCGTGGCGGGCAGCGAATGGCGTATCGCGACCTCCATGCAGGTTGTAAAAGCCGAGCAGTACGGGTTCGGTACTTTTTCTGCAGAGGATTACGCCGAGCTGATCGACCACCCGGTCGAAATGGGCGATATCCAGATCGGCGAGTTCGAAGCCGGCGGCATTCCGCATGTAATTGCCGTTCGCGGCCACGTGCACTTCGACATGGCTCGAATTTGTCACGACCTCTCAACAATTTGCACCTACCAGCTAAAGCTATTGGGAACGCCAAAGAATTTCGATCGTTATGTTTTCCTCCTGTACGTGCACCAAGACGCATACGGCGGGCTCGAACACCGATGGTCATCCAGCCTTGCGTGCAGCAGGGCTAACCTGCCCAAGCGCGGCGAGTCCGGCATTAGCCGAAAGTATCGGAAGTTTCTCACCCTGTGCAGCCACGAGTACTTTCATCTGTGGAATGTAAAACGCATGAGACCGGAGAAATTTACTCCTTATGATCTGCGAGCCGAAATACACACCGGCCTTCTTTGGGTTTTTGAGGGCATTACGTCTTACTACGACCACCTGGTGCTGGTTCGTTCCGGATTGATAACCGCGGAAAGTTATCTTGAACACATCGCACGGTCGATCACCCGGCTCACGCAAACGCGAGGAAGGTTCAGGCAGACCATCGAGGAATCGAGCTTCGATACCTGGACCCGCTTTTACCGGCAGGACGCCAATTCAAGCAACGCGATCGTCAGCTACTACACGAAGGGTTCCCTGATTGCCCTCGCACTGGACCTGACCCTGCGGAAAGAGTCGGACGGCAAGTGCACGCTGGATGATGTCATGCGGGAATGCTGGTCGCGCTACGGTGAATCAACGGAAGGCATGCCCGAGCGTGGTCTGGAGACTGTCGCGCGCGCCGTTTCAGGATTGGAGCTCGTCGATTTCTTCGAGCGATTTGTAAGAGGTACGACCGATCTCCCGTTGCGGGGACTGCTCAGGGAAATCGGCGTCAATCTTCAAATGCGCCCAGCCAATGACAGTAAGGATGTCGGTGGCAGGCCCGCGGCGGAAGATGCCAGGCCACCGCCCTGGATTGGCGCCAAACTCGTTGAGCATGCAGGCGTCAGCAAATTCAGCGTGGTGCACTCGGGGAGCCCTGCAGAAAAAGGCGGCATCGCACCGGGAGATATAGCTGTTGCCCTCGACGATTTAAAGCTCAACGCTTCAACCCTGGACTCCCGATTACGAGAACATCACGTTGGCGATGTTGTAACTATTTCGGTATTCCGGGACGAACATTTGATGAGATTCACGGTCAGGCTTGGCGCGCCGCCCGAAGACACCTGTTATCTTGAACTGGAAATCGATCCCGGCGCCGTGACAGAGAAATTACGCACGGCCTGGTTATCGGGCAACTAACAGGTTTTTCCACGATTCTTCCTGCCGTCACAGCAACGCCAGTGAGTGCTTCAGTATCTCGATCTGAAATTCTGTTTGCAGTGGTTGGATTTCACCATCCAGATGCGACGGCACTGGTCCCTCCGCAATCAAGCTGACCGATTGAACTCTCGCACACGTCACTTCGGGTGCGCTGATATGACTGCCCGTCATCAATTGTGGCAGCAAGGAAAAAATACGCAGCCGCCCGACGGGCTGAACGAAGACCAGATCGAGAAATCCGTCATCGTTCCTCGCCATGGGCGCAATCTGAAACATGCCACCTAGGGAGGCGCCGTTACAAACCTCTACGAGGGTAACGGGACCGTCGTAATCCGTGGTGTCATATCGCATCCTGACGCTTGGTGTAATTACTCCATCCCAGACACCCTGGAACACCGCAAAGAGGTAAACCAGATCGCCAAGTGGCAGACGAATATCGCGTGCAATGCGATTGATTTTTGCATCAAAGCCAATGCCGGCCCCGTTGGCAAAGTAGCGATCATTCATGCGGCCGGCATCTATGTACCGCAACGGCATGTCACTGCAAATCCGATCAGCGAGCAACCTGGTTGCATCATCCCAGTGCAATGGTATTGAACACGCTTTGGCGAAGTCGTTTCCGGTACCGAGTGGAATCACACCGAGTGCAGTTTGCGAGGCGGATCGCAGTATTCCATTAACTGCCTCGTGAACACTACCGTCGCCGCCGGCAACAATTATTCGATCCGCACCTGCGGATGCAGCCGCAAAAACTTTGCATTCAATATCGCCTGCAGCAGTGCTGTGGATTTCTTCACAGGCAACGCCGCTGTCGGCCAGCAAGCGGCAGACCGACTCAGCACGCCGGGCGGCGCGTCCCCTGCCAGCGGCCGGATTGATAAAAAGCGGAATGGGGTGTTCCTGCATTATCTGATCGACCGAAGGACTGGTGGGCTGATGCTACAATGCCCTTCTGTCTGGTACAAAATTACCCGCTTTGATAGATGTTAGAACTAAGCGTCAAGTTTCTGCTCAGTTACTTCATTGGCTCGGTGATGGGGTCGATGCTTGTCGGCCGGCTTCGGGGTGGCGTGGATATCCGCACCATGGGCAGCGGCAACGCCGGCGGAACCAACGCACTGCGCACCCAAGGCTGGAATTTCGCACTCGGGGTTTTGATCATCGATATCGGCAAAGGCGTGCTGGGCGCGGGGGTCGTGCCGGCACTCGACTTGCCGTTTGTTGCTACCGATCCCGCGCTTTCTCGAGACTGGCTAACGATGTGTTGTGCCGCTGCCGCAGTTATCGGCCATGTCTGGCCAATGTGGCATGGCTTTCGTGGCGGCAAGGGCGCCGCAACGTTGGCCGGTACTCTCGCTGTTTTGTCCCCCGATCTGATGCTCCCGGTGCTCCTTGTCTGGGCGATTGCCCTGACCTCATTCGGTTACGTCGGTTTGGCGACAATGGCTGCTGGAGCCGCCGCACCGATATACCTTGCGGCAACCCGGCTTTCCGAGGATCAGCCGCTTTTTATTTATTGCGTCGCCATGGCGCTGTATATCATTTTCAGTCATCGCTCCAATCTTAAGCGCATGCGTGATGGAACCGAATCAAGGCAGGCACGTCTGATGCTGTTTCGAAGGCAACGCTAAGCAGTGAAATGAGTTCTCTGACTGCTGACAATATTCGCGAGCCCATCAGTGGAGAATCTCGCTCCCATCTCGATATTCTCGAAGTGTTTGCCGAGATCGAATCTACGAATAGTTTTCTCCTCGGCCAGCCTTGCCCGTCGCCAGGCCGGTATCGAGTCGCACTGACTGAAAACCAGACTGCTGGCCGCGGCCGCATGGGTCGCAGCTGGTGTTCACCGCCGTCGTCCGGTCTGTGCATGTCAATGGCATTCACGTTCAGCAGCATGCCGGAGAATATTCCGAGCCTGTCTCTCGCGATCGGCATCGGTATCGTGCAAGCACTCGAACGCTTTGGAATTCGTGGTATAGGCGTGAAATGGCCCAATGACATCGTTGCGCGGGACGGCAAACTTGGTGGCGTGTTGTCAGAAGTCCGGCCTGCGAATGCGCAGGGTGTAACAGTCGTCGTCGGAATCGGTCTGAACATGGACCTCGAAAACACGGACGCCGAATTCAGGATCGCGAGTCGCCTCGGCCGGGTGATTGATCTGGCCTCCTGTTGTGATGAATTGCCTTCCCGTTCTGCTATATCGGCAGCACTTATTGAGTGTCTCTTTGACACAATGGTTCGTTTCGAGGCCGATGGATTCTCGCCGTTCTATGCAATGTGGCAGCGATACGATTGGCTGCGCGGCCTTGAGGTCACGATCGAAACGCTCGATGGGCTGGTCGAGGGAGTTGCCGACGGCGTCGATACCGATGGCGCGCTACTCCTCAATATCAAAGGCGAGCGGAGGCGTTTCACTTCAGGCAGTGTGATCCTCAACGGGCGAGCGGATGGCGTTCAGTGACTGATCGCCGGGCGTTGCTGTTTGACGTTGGCAACACGCGTTTGAAATGGGGCGTGCTGGAGAATGATCGAATCGTGCGCAGCGGCAGTATCGACCGTGACAAACTCAAGAGGCAGGGATTCGCGCCGCTAACGACCCGCCTGCCGGCAAACGTGGATTACGTATTGGTGAGTAATGTTGCCGGTCCGGCGTTCGCTGCCCGCCTTGCCGGCGTAATCGGCATCCATTGTGACACCGACGTTCACTTTGCCCGATCCGAGAAAGAAGCCTACGGCGTCAAAAGCGGTTACCGTCAGCCAAGACGCCTTGGCGTCGACCGTTGGGTCGCTTTGGTCGGTGCGCGTGCACAGACCAGCTCCGCGGTTTGTGTCGTTGATGCAGGAACGGCAGTAACAATCGACGCGATGGACAATACCGGTCAGCACCTGGGCGGCCAGATTATCCCGGGACCCAGGCTGATGGCCGCTGCGCTTTGCAAGGATACAAGCGGCATAGGGTTGCCCACGGGAATTCCCAGGGACCCCGGTTCCGGCATGGGATTGTTTGCCAGGAATACCGGCGACGCAGTACATAGCGGCACACTGGGTGCCGCGTGCGGCGCAATCGAACGGGCTTCGAAGACTATGCGCTCTGCCGGCCTGCGGCCCAAAATCGTATTGACCGGAGGAGACGCGTCGCGCATCCTAAAGCAGCTTGATTGTAATGTCCTACATCGGCCGCATCTGGTTCTGCAGGGTCTGGCGCACATGGTGCAAAGCAAGACATGAGAAATATCTTAATGCTCCTGGTGTTGGCAAACGTCCTTTATTTTTTGTGGGACCGTTTCGTCGCAGAGCCGGACCAGTCCGGCGTGGACGTTATTGACGAAAGCCAGCTCGGGCCGCCGCTGGCGGTCTCGAAGACCAGGGTCGCGGAGGCTGCGACGAGCGTCGGTGCTGTCCTGGGTTCCGGAAAACCTTCGGATCTGGCCGCGGTTGTCGGCAGGTCCTGCATCAGCATTTTCTTCAAGATGAAAGCAGAAGCAGACGGCGCGGTCGCCGGCTACCGAAGCGAAGGTATGCGGGCCAGCGTGCGCAGCACACAGGGACAGGTCTTCGTTGGGAACTGGGTGCAGATCAGGAACATACCGAATCTCAAAATCGGTGCCGCGATGGTTCAAAAACTTCAGTCGGGTGGGATCACGGACACTTACCTGATGGATGATGAGAACGGTCAATTCAAAATTTCATTGGGTCTTTTCGGCGATATGAGCCGCGCGGAAAAGATCGAGTTGCAGGCGAAGTCGCTTGGTCTACCGGCGGACATCACCCCGCGAACGCGGGATGCGACGATTTTCTACGTCGATATCGGCCTGCCGCCGGGCAGAGGCGCAGGCGCCATGATCGAAAAATACGGTGAAGCGCGCGTATTGCTGCGCGAAAAAGGGACCTGCCCAAGATCAAATTGAATTCGGGGGACAGTTTAGTTAATTGCTGAAGCCGGCGATTTCGGGGACGGTCAACTCAATTGAAAATCAGACTTGGCAATTAAGTAAACTGACCCCAGAATGCGCAGTCAGGGATGGCAGCGACAATTTTAATATAGCCGGTATAGCTCAGCTGGTAGAGCAGGGGTTTTGTAAACCTCAGGTCGGGAGTTCGAATCTCTCTGCCGGCACCAAAAAAATTGGGCCCCTTTGGGGCCCGGTTCATTGATGAAATTGCTGAGTGCCTTTCAGTTCAGGCGGGCTTCGCAGTCTCGGCCTGCTCCGACGCTGCCCGTGATGCCTGGCGACGCAGGAAAACAACCACGCCGAAAATAGTGCTTATAAGGCCGCAGGCGATATACAGTGATGCTCCGGGGGCAGTGACACCGATATAGAGAGTCCCGGAAAGGAAAAGTATTCCACCCAGGATGTAATTATAAGGCAGGCTTTCATAAAGCGGTGCAGGCAACCACATGGCAAATCCCGCTGCATTGATCGTCCCTCAGGCTAATCAGTATGCAGGAAGCGGAACACTGAGTCGTCCACGCGTGTCACAACTTCCGGGCATGCGGTTCCTGCGGCACGGTAGATTGTGAGCCGGTTCACACGGCCAGAAACCGCTCATTCAGATTGATGCGGTAATTACAAGTCTCTATCCTCTTGCATCTGCGCTGCCTGAGAAGCGAATGAAACCATGGAGTAAGCATGCAGTTATCCG
>SMWE01000086.1 GCA_004357475.1 Gammaproteobacteria bacterium | reverse complement strand
TAGCCGGCGTCACGAGATAAAATGGAAGTGGGTCAGGGGCCATACCGGCGTAGCGGGCAATGAGGAAGCGGATATGCTGGCAAATCGCGGCATTGATGAACTTCGATAAAGAAGCCCCCGCCCCGGCGGGCGATAAAATAACAATATGCGACAGGTTGTACTGGACACGGAAACTACCGGCCTCGCCACCAGCCAGGGCCACCGCATCATCGAGATCGGCTGCCTCGAGATCGTGAACCGCCGATTGACCGGCCGCGAATATCACCGCTTCTTGAATCCCGGGCGTGACATCGACGAGGGTGCTGAACGTGTGCATGGCATCAGCATCGCGGACCTCGAAGGCCAGCCGCGCTTCGCCGACATCGCCGATGAGCTGCTCGAATTCCTGCGCGACAGCGAACTGGTTATCCACAATGCCGAGTTCGACGTTGGGTTTCTCGAGTACGAACTGCGTTTAATGAAACACCCGCAGCCCTCGATCAGCGATCACGCGATGGTACTGGACACGCTGCGGCTTGCACGCAAATTGCACCCGGGTCAGCGCAACAGCCTGGACGCGCTTTGCAAGCGTTATTCCATCGATGCGTCAAGACGCGAAGTACATGGCGCACTCATCGACGCCGAATTGCTGGCACGTGTCTATCTCGCGATGACCGGCGGACAAACCGCGTTGTCGCTTGACGAGGAACTGACGGACGTCGCGCGAATTGCCGGGGAGACGGCGAAGCGCAGCCGGCACGCGGGACTGGAGTTGAAGATTGTCGCGGCGAACCAGGAAGAAACGGCAGCGCACGACGCGCTGCTGGACAAGATACGGGAATCCGGCGCCTGCCTGTGGCGGGATGACTGATCGAGTACCGGCACCGGCGATGATATACTGCACAGCCGATTTTGGGGGACCGGGCGACAGGCTTTCGTTTGCCACCCTCATGCACGTCATTCACAGATTTACGGCAATAAAATGAGAATAAAAATATGCAGGAAGTAGTCGGATCATTATCCTGGAATAACGCAATGCTCATCTCCGGCATCATCCTGGCGGCGACTTTTGTCGGCATTTTCACGGAGGCCGTGCACGGCTTTCACCGTACCAAGTTTGCCATGGGTGGTGCGGGCATCATGATCCTGGCTGGCCAGTACTTCGGTTTTTACAGCACGGAACTCGCCGTGGAAGCGGTCGACTGGAACGTCGTCTTCCTGCTGGGCGGCATGATGACGATTGTCGCGATTATGATTCCCACCGGTGGCTTCCAGTATCTGGCGTACAAGATCGCGAACATCTGCCACGGCCGGCTGTTCATGCTGATGGCGCTGATGGGTACGCTGGTGACGGGCCTTTCGCTGTTACTCGACAACGTAACCACCGTGGTAATTTTCGGCCCGCTGATTATTTTGATCTGCCGGTCTTTGAAGATCACACCGATTCCTTATTTGCTGGCGGCGGCGCTATTGTCAGATACCGGCGGTGTCGCAACGCTGGTTGGTGATCCGCCGAACCTGATGATCGGCTCCGCGGCCGACATCAGCTTCAACACCTTTGTCTATCACATGGGCGGGATCGTTTTCGTCGCGTGGCTGGTGATTCTCTTCTTCCTGAAAATTCTTTTCAAAAAGGAACTTGCGGAAAAACCGGCGGACCGCGACTTCGAAGAACTGGAGAAGATCAAGGATCCGCATACCTGGTATGCATCGCTGTGGGTGATGGCTGGCATGGTGGTGCTGTTCGTTCTGCACCATGCCTTGAACTGGGAACCCTGGTTCGTGGCAGCCATCGGCCTGACGGCGCTGGTATTCATTGCGCACGACATCGAACTCGATGAATCATTTGCGCGGGTCGAGCTTAGCCTGCTGATGTTCTTTATCTCGCTGTTCATCCTCGTGGGCGGCGTGCAACACAGCAATTTCCTCGTCTACATCGGCCAGTTCATCCTGCCCTACGTGCAGGATGACCTGATGACGGCCTGCCTGATACTGATGTGGGGTTCTGCGGTCTTTTCGGCGGCGATCGACAACATTCCATTCACTGCAGCGATGATTCCGATCATCGCGGGCATGGAGACGCAGGGCATTAACGTGACGCCGCTGTGGTGGGCGCTGGCGATCGGCGTGGGCATGGGCGGCAACGGCACCCACCTCGGCTCGACCGCCAATGTCTTCATCGTGACGATTTCAGAACGCCTGGCGCGGGAGACCGGCGAGTCCCGTTACCGGATCACACCGGGACTGTGGTTCCGCAAAGGCACACCGGTGATGATCATCACGTTGATCACGTCCTCGCTTATTTTCTGGGCATTCTTCGATTTCTACGCCGTTCCGTTGCCCTCGTATCAGTAGACGCCGGGATTTTCATGCGCCCGCCGGGGCAGGGCTCCTACGTTCCGCAGCAGCCCTGCCCCGGCGGGCGAGGGTCCCGGGACGCGCTGCGACCCGCATCACGAATTTGCCACAAACAGATGTTTTTAGAGCTGTCTGATAATAAAATCAGTCGCTTAAGGAATTATTTCCGGCACTATCAAGGGTGTTCATGAGCTTCGACCTGAAACAAATTCGCATCGGCATCATTGGCCTGGGTTATGTCGGCCTGCCGCTCGCGGTGGAGTTCGGCCGCCGCTACCCGACCGTGGGCTTCGATATCAAAACCTCGCGCATTGACGAGCTAAATGGCGGCAGGGATTCGACGCTCGAAGTCCCTGACAATGAACTCGCCAGGCTGGAACACCTGAGCTTCAGCGCCGACGCTGCCGACCTGGCCGACTGCAATTTCTACATCGTCACCGTGCCAACGCCGATTGGCGACGGCAACCGGCCCTTGCTGACGCCGCTGAAAAACGCCAGCATGACCATCAGCAACGCGCTCGAGCCTGGCGACGTCGTCGTTTACGAATCGACTGTCTATCCCGGTGCCACCGAAGAGTTCTGCGTACCGTTTCTTGAAAACGGCTCGGGGCTTAAGCTCAACGAGGATTTCTTCGTCGGCTACAGCCCGGAGCGCATCAATCCCGGTGACCGGGAACATCGCCTGCCATCGATCCTGAAAGTGACTTCCGGTTCGACGCCGGAAGCTGCCGATTTCATCGACGAGGTGTATCGCTCGATCATTACGGCAGGCACCCACAAGACATCGAGCATTAAAGTCGCCGAGGCGGCGAAGGTGATCGAGAACACGCAGCGCGACGTCAACATTGCCCTGATCAACGAACTGGCGATGATCTTCGAACGCGTCGGCATCGATACCGAGGAAGTACTGGTTGCGGCGGGTACCAAGTGGAACTTCCTGCCGTTCCGTCCGGGACTGGTCGGCGGGCACTGTATCGGCATCGATCCCTATTACCTCACTTACAAGGCACAACAGCTTGGGTACAACCCGGAAATGATCCTGGCGGGACGCCGCATCAATGACAACATGTCGCTGTACGTGGCCTCGCGTATCATCAAGCTCATGCTCGCCAAGGGTCTGCACCCGCAAAAGTCCCGTGTGCTGATGATGGGGCTTACGTTCAAGGAAAACTGTCCCGACGTCAGGAATACCAAGGTCATCGACATCGTGAGGGAACTCGCCACCTATGGAGCGAGCGTCGATATCCATGATCCCTGGGCTGACGCGGCAGAGGCGCAACAGGAATACGGCATCGAACTGACCGGGGATCCGGCGCCGGGGGCGTATGATGTGGTGGTGCTGGCGGTCGCTCATGACCAGTTCCGGGAGCTGGGCGAGCAGGGGATCAAGGCCTATGGCAAGCCCGAGTCTGTGTTCTTCGACATCAAGTACCTGCTGCCCCAGGGTGCGTCTGATGGCCGGCTCTGAGCGCTGATCGATATGCAGATTCTGGTCACAGGCGCGGCAGGATTTATCGGCTTTCACACGGCGAAGAAATTGCTCGAGCGTGGCGACACGGTCATCGGGCTCGATAATTTTAACGACTACTACGATGTCAGCCTCAAGGATGCGCGCGCCGCGGTGCTGCGTGAATTCGACAACTTCACCATGGTGCGCGCAGATCTGCACGATCGCCAGGCAATCGAAAAACTGTTTTCCTACGAAGAGTTTGACAAAGTCGTGCACCTCGCCGCGCAGGCGGGGGTCCGTTACTCGATCGAAAACCCGCACGCTTACATCGACAGCAACATCGTCGGCACGCTGCATATTCTCGAGGGCTGCCGTCATAACAAGGTCCAGCACCTGGTCTACGCGTCATCGAGTTCGGTCTACGGCGCGAACACGACGATGCCGTTTTCGATCCACCAGAACGTCGATCACCCGCTGGCGCTTTACGGCGCGACCAAGAAAGCGAATGAGCTGATGGCGCACACGTATTCGAGCCTCTACGATTTACCAACCACCGGCTTGAGGTTCTTCACCGTGTATGGACCCTTCGGCCGCCCGGACATGGCGCTGTTCATGTTTACGCGCAACATCATTGAAGGCAAGCCCATCGACGTTTTCAATTACGGCAATCACCGCCGTGACTTTACCTACGTCGATGACATCGTCGAGGGCGTGGTGCGCACCATGGACCACAATGCAACGCCTGATCCGGATTGGGATGCTGCGGCGCCGGATCCCGGCACCAGCCGTGCGCCGTATCGCCTTTATAACATCGGCAACCAGCAGCCGGTCGAGTTGATGCGTTACATCGAGGTCATCGAAGCGTGCCTCGGCAAAAAAGCCGACAAAAACATGCTGCCGTTGCAGCCGGGCGACGTGCCGGATACCTGGGCCGATACCGGGGACCTGGCAGCGGATGTTGGTTACCAGCCGGGCACACCGATCGAGGTTGGCGTGAAGAATTTCGTCGACTGGTATCTCGAGTATTACAAGGCAGACTTGAAGCAAAGTGCCTGACAGAAAACTTTCGGCGCGTTTTCCGGCAGACCTGCCAGCCTGGCAGGCATTGAAGACCCATTACCGGGATGAAATGAAGGCGAGGTCGCTCAGCGACCTGTTCCGGCGCAGTCAGCAGCGGTTCACGGGCTATTCGCTCGAGGCCGGCGAGCTGTTCCTCGACTACTCGAAGAATTTCCTCAACAGCAAGACCAGGAAGCTGTTGCTCAGGCTGGCAACAGAGGCCGGCGTGCCCGCGGCGATCGCTGCCATGTTTGCGGGCGAGGCGATCAATGTCACCGAGGGCCGGCCGGCCCTGCACGTGGCGCTGCGTTCCAGGCTGTCGGACCAGGTGGCGCTCGATATTCCGGGCATTGCCGATACCTGGAAAACACTCGAGCAGATGACGCAGTTCGTGTGCGGCCTGCAGGAGGGCCGGATTCGTGGCCGGGGCGGCCGGCGCCTGACCGAGATCGTCAATATCGGCATCGGCGGCTCGGATCTTGGCAGCGTAATGGCCAGCCGGGCGTTGCGCCATTACTGGCAGCCCGGCATGAGCTTCCACAGCGTGTCCAACGTCGATGGCACGCAGCTCGCCGACCTGACAGAGCAACTGGATGCGGAAGCAACGCTGTTCGTTATCTGCTCGAAGACGTTTACCACTGAGGAAACGATGTCGAACGCAAACGCGGCCCGCCAGTGGATTACCGGCTGCCTGGGCGCTGCTGCGATCAGCGAACACTTCGCCGCCGCGTCGACCAACCAGGCCGCGATGGACCGCTTCGGTATCAATCCGCAATATCGTTTCGGCTTCCACGACTGGGTGGGTGGCCGCTACTCGATCTGGTCCGCTGTGGGATTGTCGCTTGCGCTGGTCATCGGCATGCAGCGTTTTTCGGAATTCCTGGCCGGTGCCCGGCGCATGGATCAGCATTTTCGCGCGGCGCCATTCGAGGAGAACATGCCAACGTTGCTGGCATTGATCGCAATCTGGAACAACAATTTTCTGGGTGCCGAGAGCCAGGCGATTCTGCCCTACGATAACCGCCTCGAGCGGTTGCCTGCGTTTCTGCAGCAGTTGCACATGGAGAGCAGCGGCAAGCGTGTGCGCATCGACGGCAGAACCGTTAAAGCGAAAACCGGATCGATCATCTGGGGTGAACCGGGCTCGAATGCGCAACATTCCTTTTACCAGCTGCTGCACCAGGGCACTCGCTTGGTACCGGTTGATTTTATTTTGCCGGTGAAGTCATCGGGTGCCTCGCAGGATCTTCAGGATCTCGCGGTTGCACATTGTGTGGCACAAAGTGAAGCATTGATGGACGGCTACACCGAGGCGCAGGCGATTACCGAGCTTGTCGAGTCCGGGCTCACGATAAACGAAGCCAAAGCACTGGCGCCGCACAAAGCGCACCCGGGCAACCGGCCCAGCAACACGATTCTGTTCGAGCGCCTGACGCCGGAAACGCTGGGCCAGCTGATCGCGCTGTACGAGCACAAGGTGTTCGTCGAGGGCGTCATCTGGGGCATCAATTCATTCGACCAGTTCGGCGTCGAACTCGGCAAGCGCCTGGCAGATTCCCTCAGCAGTGCGGTCGCGGGCGAGGGCGCATACGGCGGCGACAATGATTCAACCACCGGCTTGCTGGCACGCATCAAGCGCCTGAAACAAAATTAATTATGGTGCCGGTGGTAGCTTCATAGCTTATTTTTAAAATAAGCTATGAAGCTACCACCGGCACCAGTGATCGAGAAAACGATCGTAGGAGCCCTTCCTAAGCGGGCGATGTTTGTAAGACAGAAGCGGGTTCTACCCTGATTCTGTTGACTAATATAACCTGCGGAATATTCTTGATGTGTAGCCAAAGCGGATTGATTGTGCCGACAAAAAGAACCAGCAAAAAGCGACAGAAAAAAATCCAGTCCGGCAAGTTGCGTATCGGCGACGACTGGAACGCGATCACCATCATCGCGCTGTCGCAGACGAACCCGCTCAAAGCCGTTGCGGAATTCGTCGAAAACAGCATTGATGCACATGCCCGCCACATCACTATTACGCGTGGCAGGGAGCACAACGAGGCGTATCTGCGGATCATGGATGACGGCGATGGCATTCCCAAAGATGAT
>SMWE01000085.1 GCA_004357475.1 Gammaproteobacteria bacterium | reverse complement strand
TTTTGCCCCCCCACACCAAATCATTGGTGCGGGGGAATCTGAGAGCCTGTGTGATATCGACTTCGGGCTTTAGGCGGAAGCTGGCCAAACGAAGTCGGGGCGCAGACCTTCGTACACGGGACGGCCGTCATCAGGGGCTGGAGCACCAGCGGACTCGTCATAAAAGGCATGGTAAGTCGCAGGCAGGCTCTCTGAATCATATCCCATGAGGTTCGGCACGATTACGCGGATTCGTCCTTGTTTGTCATCGAGCATAATCGGTGTGCCACAGTCCGAGCAGGTGCACAGCTCCAGCGGCCCATCTGGGTTTTTAGCGTTGAACGGCTGACGTTTCAGACCATCGAGGTTGTCTACTTCCAGATCTCCGTGGTTAAAGAAGACGACATGAGTGGTATCTTGCCCAGTAACGCCTTTACAGACAGAGCAGTGGCAAGTGTGGATGTCTATCGGGTCGTTATTTGAATGGGTGTGAATATGGTCGCACCCTCCAGCATATTTATTTGACATGGCTCGTTACCTTTTCTTGTTAGGGCTATATTCCGTCGATCACCAGGGCCGACGACTTGATGCACTAAAGCGCTTCGATTATATAGAAATCTCGAAGCTAGAAGGCCGCTTGTGGCCTATTCTGTTGATAAACTCCTGCTGATAATACATCTACCGATGGTTTTGCAAGTTGAGTATCAATGACAAGGTGCCGGATCACTCGACTTTCTCGAAGAATCGGCACGACCGGTTCCGCGAAGCGGAAGCGTTTCGCTTCGTTTTCGAGCAAGTCTTAAAGCGATGCATGGATGAAGGCTTGATCGGTGGTGAGGGCTTTGCGGTCGATGCCAGCGTGGTGAAGGCCGATGCCAGTCGTCAGAAGCATCACCAGAATGATGACGATGACTGGGGTGGTGGTAGCCGCGCCATCAATGAGTATTTGGATGCGTTAAAAGAAGACGGTTCCTCGATCGCACCGGCGAAGAAGGTCTCACAGACTGACCCGATGGCACGCTGGACGGCAGCACCCGGAGGACCTGCCTACTACGCATACTCCACCAACTACCTGGTAGATACCCAGGCCGGCATCATTGTGGACGTTGAGGCAACGCCGGCATTTAGAAGCCAGGAGATTGAGTCGACCAAGACCATGAGCGAACGGGTCAAGGATCGCTTGGGACTGGACACCAAGAAACTCATCGGTGACACGGCCTACGGCACCGCGGAGTTCCTGGGCTGGATGGTCAATGAAAAGGGCATCGAGCCGCACGTCCCCGTCTGGGACAAGGGCAAGCGCACTGACGGTACGTTCTCGCGATCCGATTTTATCTTTAATGAAGACAACGACCAATACATCTGTCCCAACGGCAAGCTGCTGAAACGCCACCGCCGAAACTTCAAGGTGCCACGCACGGGCGTGACCCAGAGCAACGAGATCAAGTACCGGGCGAGCAAATTGGACTGCGCCGCCTGTCCGTTGAAGGAACAGTGTTGTCCAAACGTGGAGTTACGCAAAGTCGTTCGCAGCATCCACGAGTCCGCGCGCGATGTTGCAAGGGCGGTGAGACAGACACCGGACTATCGTCGAACGCGACGACAACGCAAACAGGTTGAGATGCCCTTCGCGCACATGAAGCGCATCCTAAAGATGGATCGCTTACGATTGCGGGGCATTAGTGGTGCAAGAGACGAATTCATTCTCACCGCCACCGCACAAAATCTGAGACGTATGGCGAAATACTTAAGCACCGGTCCGCCTGGAATCTGCGCAACGGTACCAATATGAGCAAAATGACCCCAATAAATGCACTAAAACGACGTTAGAAAACAAAAATCCGGCAACGCCGGATCAAGAAAGTCGCATCGACAAAATCGCGACTATAATGGCGGCTTCAGCACCGAGTTTTTCAACAGAATAGGCCGAAAGCTGCCGTCAAACCGATCGATATCTTTGTCTCATCTGCAATCACTCCATCTTTCCGGTTAAGATAAAGTATTGCGTCGATCGGTGGAGACCGTCAACCAAAGCGGATACTCGATGACGACCCAATCGGTATAAATTTTACGTCCCGGCCAGCTTGAAGATTTCTCGATCAGGGAACGCAAGCTGGCGATCCATATTCGACTGAAATTCTTCGTGATAGCAGGATTTTCTTTGTCGCCAGTAAACTTGAGCGCTGGACAACGATGTACTATATGGCAGGCCTATCGCAAAATGGATGCCAATGTGTAATGGATGAAAAATGATGAGATCCCGACCCCTGTTCCCACTATTGGCTTTGATTTCGTTGCTGCCCAATGCGCTCGCCCAAAGTTCAGGCCGAGCTTTGGCGTCACACACGGTAATACAGCAGACGTCGGACGAACTTCTCGAAGCGATCGATGGGCGACGGGAGGAACTAGCAGCAAATCCGGCCGAGTTATACGCGATAGTGGACGAGGTGCTTCGGACGCGCTTTGACGCGGTTTACGCGGCCAGACTCATCCTGCCGAGACATTGGGCCAAGATCACCCCAGAGCAACGCCAAAATTTTGTCGAAGCCCTGTACGGGTCGCTGGTTCGACGCTACTCGAGTGGCGTGCTCGAGCACAACGAGACACGGGTTCGCGTAACGCCTTTGCGGTTAAAGCCGGTGCCACTCAGTGAGGAGGAATTTGTTACCGTCAAAACGTTGGTGACTCTGGATGATGGCACCGAGGTGCCGGTGCACTACGAAATGCGTTGGTTCGAGAACGCCTGGAAGATCTATGACGTGAACATCGAGGGTCGCTCATATGTGTTTTATTATCGGGGCGTCTTCGGGCAGGAGATCGAAGCTAAGGGTTTCGATAAGGTTATCGAAGATCTGAACGCCTCTTAGTTGGCGTATATCTCGGGTAAATTGCAGTCCGACCCGGAATTTGAGGATCGCGTACGCTTGCCAGAGTGGCCGAAAGCTGCCGGTCGAACTCGACCTGATCAAGACAGCGCCCGTTCGGTCGGGTCTGAATAATCATCGCTATTCTTCGTCTGAGTCTTCGCCGATCCAGCTTCTGCGGAAAGCCAATTGGGCATCACTGACGTCCATATCAGCTGACTCGTAAGTCACAACCTCGAGTTCATTGTCTTCGTCAAATGTGATCTGTGTTGACCTTTCGATGCCACGCTGAATGAAACGTATCGTTGCTGTATCGAAGGGCTCGTAACGCTCCACCGCGTCGTCCCATTGTTCCTGGCTCTCGATTTTCAGCCGGTCTATGGCAAGGATCTGGTCGCCCCTGTCCAACCCGGCCTGGTACAGCGGACTTCCGATGATGGTATTGTTTTCGATCAACGCCGCTCTCCCCTCGAACTCCAGCAAAACCGGGCCCACGCTGGCATCACCGTCGTTGACTTTACGCAGCAGCATTCCGGCATTTGTAAGAAGCGATGCATAATCAGGCAAATCCTGACCCCTGATATAGCTGGTAAAAAATTTATTTGCAAAACGCTGATTGTCCGTGACATGCGCCAGCGCGTTACGAAGATCATCGGTCGTGTAAGGAACTTCAGTCCTGCCATGCACCTGCCAGACACGTTGCATCAGCGTATCCAGTGTCACGCCGTCAAATTTTTCGCGCAACGTCAGATCAAGCGCCAGCCCGATCGCGGCACCATAGGTGTAATAGGAAATAAACGTGTTTGAAAAATTGTTGGGATCGATAGACGTTGCAGCATCAACGAATGGCGCCTGGATGCTCATGCCCAGCGATGACGCAAACGAGCGGCCCGGCGCAAAAGAAACTGTGTTAATGGGCTTGGAGATCGTCTCGGCGTATTCTTTGATCGTCGACTCGCCCGCACGCCGTATCATCAGCGGTCCGTAATAGGAAGTGAACCCCTCCATGAACCACAGATTGAGCGACATGTTTGCCTGCTCAAAATTAAATGGTTCGAGCCGGTGCGGCCGGATGCGTTCGGCATTCCAGGCATGAAAAAACTCATGTGACAAAGTGCCCAGCTGACTGAAGTCAGCCTGGTTCAGTGACTTGGTGTTCGCCAGGATTGTGGAGTTGCGATGCTCCATGCCGTCGCCTGCCACGTAGGGCAGGAAATCGGCAATAAACGTATAGGTGCCGTAGTCGAAGTCAGGCAGCTCGCCGAATACCTCGATTTGCGCGTCAACGACTTTCTTCGCTTTTTCCAAATAGGTGTCAACATCCTCAGCTATGCCGTCGTGATGCACCACGAGCCTGATTGTCTGGGTCCTGCCATTTGACTCAAGCTGCCAGCTTCGCTCCGAAAAATTGCTGAGTTCTATCGGGCTGTCCATGAAATACTGCAAGTCCGGTGCCGAGAATACGAAAGCATCATCAGTTGCTGCTAATTGCGTTGCTATCTTCCAGCGCTCATCCGCGGGACTGAGCGTCAAATTGATCGGCCGATTGTCGAATCCACGAGCCCACATGAAAGTCGCCGGCATGTTCAAGTGGGCATGTGTCAGATCGATCCCCGAGTACGTGCCGCCTGCCCGATCCGCGTATAAGGTGTAAGTGACTGTCACCGTGCCATCGTGCCCGGCAACGTCCCACTGGTAAGGGCTTGGCCTGGTATACGTCAGCGGATTTCCCTGCCCGTCAATCACCGATACCTGGTAGACGTTTTTTGCAAACTCATGGATCGCATAGCGGCCAGGAGACGACCGGCTCATACGCATCTGCAGGGGTGCATCACCGATATCACGCCAGGTCACCGTTATCCTCGCTTCGTGATGCACTGCATTGTTGAACGAAACATCGTACTCAACGGGACTTTGCGCCCAAACGACAATCGGCAATATCAACAGGGTCGTCGCAAAGGATTTACTCATAAACTTTCTCGTTGCGCGCAGCCAAAATGGCGTAAGAACCACAGGGCAAACAAGACTATCTCATTGGTGATCCCACTGACAGTTCCACTATACTGATGGACAATAACGACAAGGGGCAAGCAATGAAAAACCAGCGATCAAACCTTCTTGTTTCCGTTGTGGTCACTTTGCTTACTGCATTCCCGGCTACGGCAGACGATGACGCGCTGACGAAGGAACAGATTCTCGCCCATCCGGAAGTCGCGGGCGCCATTGCGGCCATCGACGCTTATGTGGAGGGCGTGCAGAGGTACGAGAAAGTCCCCGGCATTTCTGTCGGCATTGTCCATGACCAGGACCTGATCTGGCAACGCGGCTATGGCTACTCCAACCTGGCGACCAAGCGGCCTGCTGATGCCGACACGCTTTACAGTATTTGCAGCATCAGCAAATTATTTACCGCCATCAGCATTATGCAATTGCGCGATGCCGGTCAACTGAACTTGCGCGACCCTGTCGGCGACCATCTTGACTGGTTCAATATTGAACAGGCGCACGACGGGTCCGGCCCTGCAACAATTGAAAGCCTGTTAACGCACTCATCCGGGCTGCCACGGGAATCAGACTTTCCGTACTGGAACGGCCCCGACTTTCCATTTCCAACCCGGGCCCAGGTTATCGACAGGCTAAGCGTTCAGCAGACGCTCTATCCTGCCCAGCATTATTTCCAGTACTCGAACCTGGCCCTGACCCTGGCTGGTGAAATCGTCCGGGAGCGTTCGGGACAGGACTATTCGGAGTATGTCAACCAGAAGATCCTGGAACCGCTCGGCCTCGCCGACACGCGCACTTATTATCCCGAAGACTTGCGTGGCGAACAAATGGCCATCGGCTATACGGGAATGCACCGCAGTGGAACGCGAGATCCGGTCGCGCCATTCTTTACTCGCGGCATCACGGCCGCGGCAGGATTCACGTCATCGATCAATGACCTTGCGAAATTCGCGAGCTGGCAGTTCCGGCTTCTCGAACACGGTGATGACGATGTGCTGAGTGCAAACACCCTGCGGGAAATGCATCGCGTGCACTGGGTCGATCCGGATTGGGAAACGACCTGGGGCATCGGCTTCCACGTGAGTCAGGTAGATGACGTTACCATGGTCAGTCATGGCGGAGGATGCCCGGGCTACATTACGCAGTTTGCCCTGGTACCAAAATACAAGATCGGCGCCATCGTTCTAACCAACGCCGGCGACGGACCCGCCGGGCGCCTGGCGAGGGACATTCTTAAAACAATACGTCCAGCACTGAAAGCCGCAGCGACTCCGGAAGAGGATGAAATGCCGGACTTCTCGAGGTATGAAGGAAATTACGAATCGCGGCCCTGGGGCGGTGAACTGGCGGTTCGCCAATGGGGTGACCAGCTCGTGGTTATCAATTTACCCAACGACGATCTCGATGAGGCAATGATCAGGCTGGAACACGATGGCGACAATACGTTTACACGCCTGACAGACAATGACGATCGCAGAGAACCCTGGGTCTTCGAAGTTGGCAGGGACGGCAAAGCCGAGCGCATTTTTCGCCACAGTATTTATCTGACCAGGATTGAATAATGATGAGAATTATTAAGACGATGATGTTGTGTAGCCTGGCAATTGCATTTACGTCGCAGGTCAGCGCGCAGGGCAACAATGGCCGCGGCAAATGCATGCAGCCTTTCGGCATCTCCTTCTATGCGGTGAAAGCAGGATACGAAGACGAATGGCTGGCGCTTTATATGAAATGGCACTATCCATTGATGGAGTATGCCCTGGAACACGGAACACTCCTCGAGCACAAACTATTGGTGCCGGATGGACACGGGATTGAAGCGCAATGGTCTTTTGCCGCGTCCTTCCTGTACCCGGCGGCACAAGGCCGAGCATCGGCACCGCTGGACCGGGCAGAGCAAATTCAGGAATTGTTTGGCGAGCGGATGGATGACTACGTGGCCGGCGAAAAACGCCGCTGGGAACTGACGCTGAGCCACTGGGATACCGATTTCATCGAACTGGACAAGTCGGAGAGTCCGTTGTCAGTTTATTTGCCATCCAGGGGCGGCTGTCATTCGTGACAACTCGGACGGCCAGGACAGGCAGTGGGAGAACACCAGAGATGACCGGAAAGATATCAAGGCAGCCATTAATTACGTCAGAATACTGATCTGTTTTGATTGTGCATCGTAAGGAGCTGAAGCCATGACTATTTTAGAATTGGGGGCCCTGGGCGAATTCCTGGGATCGATTGCTGTGCTGGCCACACTGGTGTACCTGTCCGTACAAATTCGGCAAAACACCCGATCCATGGATGAAGGCAAGAAACTCGCACTGGCCCAGACCTATCAAATGAGATCGGATGCGCTGCAGATGATGCTGGTGCATGCGGCCGATTCGGAACATATCGGACCCATCATCACTAAACTGACTGGTGCCGGTTATCCAGAAGATATCAGCGCGCTTGAAGACCTTTCACAAGAGGACCGCGGGCGCTTCCGTCAATGGCAAATTGCACAGCAAACGCACTGGGACAATATGTTCTTTCAGTATCAGCAGGGCTTTATCGATGATGAATACTATCGAGACTCATTCAGGGAGAGAGTCAGACGATTGGCACCAACGTGGAAAGCGCTCAACGTGACGGGCGCCAGAAGTTCCTTCGTCGACGAAATCGACGATATTCTGGCAGAAGATAGCTGCAGCTAACCGGATCGTTGCGTTGAGACGATTTGGCCAGAGTCCAGAAGCCTGCTTTCGACCCATTGCAGAACTTGCTTTGTTAGCGCTTGTTTACTGTTATTGAATTGACAATTTTGTTTATCTCATCGTTCTCGATATCTGTTGATTCAGTATCACTGTCATAGACGATGAGCATTATCGTTCTTTCATTAACAAGCCACCACTGTCTATAGAATGTATCCCCTTCAGAATAATCATATTGATAACCAGAATAGTCTCCCCAGTCTTGCCAGATAAGGGGTGTTGATAAGTCCACGTTGGTCAGGTTTCTCAAAATTTCCCTACTGACAAAATCCGGAGCGCTATAAGGTTGCATTTTTAATATGCCAATCCCATTTGGATTATAAATATTGACCAGATTTGCCATTGCATTATGCGCTTGGGGTCCTTTTTCGAGGTTATGCACCCAACCATCTCCTACTTCTATTCGAAAGTAAGGAAAAGATAGAGTTTCCGCATTGGATGCCGCGGTAATTCCGAAAATAGCTATCGCAAGAAGAGTTTTCATAACCGGGCCTGATTTGGCCTTCTCCGTTTGAAATTCGTGGTTTTGGCTGAGATAAGTAAAGATTCGACGCCCCGAGACGCGATTGGTGCCGGCAGTCTTAGACTGACTTCTTATATCCGCTATTGGCCGTGTGGTTTTGCCCCGGAATAATGGACGCCTCAGTCTGGATTTCTATAAAAAAAGGGCCGTCCCTGGCCCCAACGTCCCTTGCTAAAGACTGGATCTGCTGGAGACCGATAGACAAATCATGAGTTGACGACATCCACCAGCACATAACGCAACAGCACTTCGTAACTGCTCTTCTCCATCGCCATGCCCTGGGGTAGTTCCAGTATGTGAATCAGGTTATCGTCGATATCCCGAATCTCCTGGTAATGCCGTGTGCCGTTCTGAAAAACCTTGTACCGCACGTCACGTCCGTCGCCGTGTTTCATCGGTACCTGGGTGCTGGTCCAGTCCTGTATAACATGAGTATTCATCGTCCCGTCATCCCTGTTAATCCGCTTAAATCGCGCTTTATCGCAGGCCCAAGCGAAGCGTAAGCATGCACTCTGGTTATAGTGTTGCAAGCCCCATGCCAACCCGCGCAAAACCGTCAAAATCGTCATAACTGTTTGTTTGTCCTGGCTTTGTTGCTTTTCGGCAGAATCGACTCATGCCTCGAACAAGCGGCAAAAAATGACGGTTTGTGACCAAAGTGTCAGGTAAATTGCGACAGCCGTTTGACATAGTTTCCGGCGGACGCATTGGAAGTGAAATAATCGTTTATCATTGCAGCCACCATCCAAGGATCCCACCATGAACAAGACTAATTTCCGTTTGTCTGGCCTCATTTTCCTCGCCGGCATACTTGCGATGACCAACGTCCAGGCAGAGAGCGAAGCACGAAAAACAGTTGAAAAGATCGACGTGAATACGGCACAGGAATACCTTGCACAACATGAGAATGCAGTGATCATGGACGTGCGCACGCCGGCCGAATTCAACCTGTCGCACATCACCGGCGCCATGAATATCAATGTGCAGGACGATAGCTTCGAGTCGATGGTTGCCGGACTGGACAAGGACAAGACTTACCTCGTGCATTGCACGAAAAACCCGGCCGGCGGACGTTCAAGCCGCGCGCTCGACACTCTGCAGAGTCTTGGCTTCAAGAACCTCTACAACCTTGAGGGCGGATATATCGCCTGGAAAGAAGCCGAGTTGCCCCTGACCGAGGCCGGTAACTAGCGTTTCATCGGCAGGCCGCAGTGATACGGCGGCCAGTCAATAAATTGCCTGGCGGCTGCCAGGTCTCGCCAGCGACATTCGAAATAACATTAAAACAATTATTTAAGTTGATGTTTAATATCGGTTATTAATGTCGAAGATAGGAGGCGCCGTTGACGTCGATGATGCTGCCCGTCAGGTATTCGGCCTGCGATGAAGCCAGGAAGCAGACCGTCTCGGCAATCTCTTCAGGGCGCGCAACCCGCCCTAGCGGGCTTTGGGCCTTGATCCCGGCACCCGCTTCACTGTTCAAAAACTCCCGCGCCATGTCCGTTTCAACCCACCCAGGGGCAACCGCGTACACCAGGATGCCTTGCGGGCCAAGCGCCAGGGCGAGAGACTGGCTCATTGCATGCAGGCCCGCCTTGCTCGCACCATATGCCGGGCATTCCGGCTCGCCGCGGAATGCGCCGCGCGAGCCTATGTTGATGATGCGGCCGCCGCCCTGCTCCGCCATGACCTTTGCGGCCGCGTGGCAGAGTACCGCGGGCGATACGAGGTTGACTGCCAGCGTCGCCTGCCATTTATCCAGCCATTCCGCAGCGTCAACGGCTAGCGGCGGATGAGGAACATAGATCCCGGCATTGTTGACGAGAACATCCAGCCGGCCGGCTTGCGTGACTACCTGTTGAATGAGGCCCGCAGCGCCTGCAGGGTCGGCGAGGTCGGCGCCGAGCACCAGGTGCTTGTCTCCATCGAGGCTTGCGGCCACCTGCTCCGCAAGATCCCGATTCCGGCCATAGTGAACCGCGACACGCGCACCCTGCCTGGCCAGCTCGGCGGCGATTGCGGCGCCAATACCTCGCGACGCGCCAGTGACCAGGCAAACTTTACCGCTGAGGCGACTGTTCACTTCAAAGCGACCAGTTTTTCCGGATCGATGCGGACAACCATGTAGGTAATCGCTTCGGTAATCTCACTGAAGCCATGAGCAACGCCCGCCGGGATGATGACGACATCACCCTCCCCGATCAGCTGGCTATTGTCGGCGTCGGTGATGATGCCGCGCTCGCTCGGGCCGGTCAGATTGACGACAACATAGCCTTCAGGATCGTAAGGGCTGGTGTCACTCATGCTGGAACTCGTGACCAGCGTGCCCGAACCCGACATCACGCGATAAACCTCGGACTGCTTGTGATGCTGGATTCCCACGAGCGGCCCGCCGGATTCGAGCACCGGCCGGTGCACGACACCGATGCCAAGATACCCTTCGGCCGATTCCACGTGTCGTATTGGCTGGTCGCTGACGCGGTCGGCCGGAGCCGCCTTTTTGGCGGCGTCCAGGGTTTCTGCGCTGATTATTGTGACGACCTTGTAGCCTGAATCGGCAGGAGACTCGCTCGCCCCGAAAAGAGCCACCGCTCCCAGGGCAACGGCTGTCGCATGTTGGTATCCAGTCATTTTATTATTCCTTATTTAGTTGAGCCGCTAACTTTGCGTCGCTTACATCGGCCAGACCCACAGGATCATCGGCACTGCGACGGCAATGACCAGGATCTCCAATGGTAATCCCATACGCCAGTAATCACCGAACCGGTAGCCACCGGGCCCCATTATCAATGTGTTGTTCTTGTGGCCAATCGGCGTCAGAAAAGCGCTGGATGCCGCTACTGCGACGGTCATCAGGAATGGATCAGGGTTAACGCTTAAACGCGTTGCGATCTCCAGCGCAATCGGTGCAGCGATCACTGCCGTCGCCGTGTTGTTCATGACATCCGACAGCGTCATGGTCACAATCATCAGGAGCGTCAGGACCACGACCGGCGAATACCCTGCTGAAATACTGACGATGCCATCAGCGATCAGCGCAGTACCACCCGTGGTCTGCAACGCGACTCCAATCGGTATCATGCTGCCCAAAAGAACAATGACGGGCCATTCGACGGAATCGTAAATATTTCTTGCCGGGACAATATCCAGGAAAACGTACGCACCGGCAACGCACCCTAACGCTACCGGCAAGTACACTGCACCGACGCTCGCCGCGAAAATTGCCGCGGCAAAAAGTCCGACTGCCATCCAGGCTTTCCTGCGTTGAATGACGCGCTGGCCACGGTGCTGGAGGGGCAGAAAATTCAGGCGACTGGTTGCGTCACTCAGCCGCTCTTCGGAACCCAGCAGCAGCAATACATCCCCCGGCTTGATGGTTAGTTGCCGGACATGGTCACGAAATCGTTGCCCCTGGCGAGATACCCCGACAAGGGCAACCCCGTAGCGATACAGCATCCTGATCGAGGACGTGGACCTGCCCGTAAGCCGCGACGTCTCTGGCACCACAAATTCGCCCAGGCTCAGGTGCGCTTCCTTGAGCATGTTGACACCCGTGCCAACAAACTCCAGCCCCATCGCACCGAGTAACGATTCGATATTTTCCGGGTTTGCTTCGACCACCAGCAGGTCGCCGGCTTTGACCTCGACCATACGGGCCAGCCCGGGCATGCGCTTGCCCTTGCGCACCAGGCCGACAATCTCGACATCGTTTTTTTCCGCATCCTCATCAAGGTCCCTGACCTTCTTGCCGATAGCGGGTGAATCCTCGGCAACCCTGAGTTCGGCGATATAGTCGGCGAGATCGAATAATTCCCTGGCGGAATCCTTTTTTTGCCGCTCGGCCGGCAGCAGGCGCCAGCCGATCAACGCAACGAAGGCGACACCGACCGCGGCGCAGGCGATACCAACGGGTGCAAAATCAAACATCTTGTAGGGTGCACCGAGTGCATCGTTACGAAATTCGGCAATTACGATATTCGGCGGCGTGCCGATAAGCGTGATCATGCCACCCAGGATTGTCGCGAATGACAAGGGCATCAGCGACAGCGCCGGACTTCTCCCGGCCTTCGACGCGGCCTGCATGTCGATCGGCATCAGCAGCGCCAGGGCCGCTACATTGTTCATCAACGCTGACAGCACGGCCGCAAGCGTGGACATGATCCCGATATGTGCAGCCAGCTTCCTGGTGCCTGATACAACGAATCGGGCCAGCAGCTCGATCGCACCCGAATTGGACAGGCCCCGGCTGATAATCAGTACCAGCGCAATGATGACGACGGCCGAATGGCCGAATCCCGAGAACGCCTGATTCGACGGTACCACGCCGGTCAGCAGCGCCACCAGCAACGCGAAAAACGCGACGAGATCGTAGCGCCAGCGTCCCCAGATCAGGAAGACGAAGACGAAGAACAGGATTGTAAATAGCAGGATCTGATCAGGTGACAAAACAGACTGATTCCCTTAACCATTGCGCTGCAGGAACGGCTTCAGCCGCGAATGGCCACAGTCTAGCAACTGACGCTCGAAGGTACTCGCCTGGCGAGTGATTACCTTACTTTGTCTCAGCAATCGCCCAATCATAGTCGAGGAATTTAAGCTCGTATTCCGCCGCACTATTCAACTCTGCCTGCAGGGATTCAGGCGCGACCCTGGCAATATAGCCGACCACTCCACTCTCCGCGGGCAGACCTCGCCGCGTCAGTTCCCTGGTGAAATCGCTGCGATACATGTCGAATATTGCCGACAGGACTATTTGCTTTTTGTCATGATCGACGCGCACGTTGCCGGGATCGCTGATGAATGCAATGGTTGCCTCCTGCAGAAATGTCTCTAATTCTTCACCGGTTGGCAGCTCCGGCCGCAACACCGGACAGCTCCCGGACGCGCAATAGAGGACGAAATGAATGCGGGGATCATGGAACGCCTTCCGAATCTGTTCATTTTCCACGGTATACAGGCTAAGCGGCGTACCGCCAAAGTAAAATCGTTGCCGGTAGAAGAATCCGAGGCCCGTCACTGCCTCGATGGGCGCCTTTACATCAGTGACACTCTTGATAGGCCAGTGATCAAGCACGCTCTTGATCACGTATCCGTTATAGCCGTACATCCAGTAGGCGAGTTCGTCAGATTTCCCGGGGAAGCGTTCCGGCGTGGTTGCGGGACTAAAGCTGCCGACAGCGGCAAGGTAGCTGTCCAGTAACTCCCGGTGCGCGAGGTGTTGATGCCAGCGATCGAAATCTACTTTTCCCTCAGCATCGATATACTCGTGCAATAAATTTTCGAAGGTGTCGTGTGCGAAGCCGGAAACGGGAAAATTCTCCGGGATATCGGCGTCAATTGTGATCAATTGCGGGCGATTGGCCACGAAAAACACGCAAATCAGCACGATCGCGCCGATCGCGCCAGCCAGGAGGATGGTCAAGAAATTGATCCGCATGTCAGGTAGCCGTGGTTTTTCCGCTCGAAGCCCAGGGTCATATGACTACAGACCGCAGCGCGGCCGAAAATATTTCGCCTAATCGGCGACTATATTTCGCGTAATATGCCCTGAATATGTACTTGCTTGTTTTCGGCCTGATGATTCTCGGCATGGTGTTCCTGCCCGGCCTCTGGGTGCAGCACATCTTGTCCAGGTATTCGAAGCCTGAGGATCGCTATTCCGGCACCGGGGCACAGCTTGCCCGTCACCTGCTCGACAAGTACGGCATGCAGTCCGTAAAAGTCGAGGAAACCAGGGATGGCGATCACTATGATCCGAACGACAAGGCCGTACGCCTGACGCCGGACAAATACGCGGGCCACTCATTGACTGCTATTACGGTCGCCGCACACGAAGTGGGACACGCTGTGCAGGACAGTGAGGGTTACAAACCTCTCAGGTATCGCAGCCACCTGGTCAAAGTGACGCAGAAGTTCGAGAAGCTCGGAGCGGGCATCCTGATGATATCTCCATTCATCGGTGCGATTACGCGGGTGCCGGGGCTGGGCATCATCATGTTTCTCGGCGGCATGCTGACACTGGGTACGTCAACTCTGGTGCATTTGGTAACGCTGCCGACCGAGATAGACGCAAGCTTCAATCGCGCATTGCCAATGCTTGAAAAGGGAAATATTCTGAAAAAGGCGGACCAACACCACGCACGACGGATTTTGAAAGCTGCCGCGTTTACTTATGTTTCGGCGTCGTTGATGAGTCTGTTGAATATTGCGAGGTGGTTCGCGATTCTCAGGCGATAACCGCAATCGATCCTGTTCGTACGAGCCCGTCCCCAATCCGCCTACATCGATAAAGATTACGCCGACGAATGGTGCGGATTGATCTTTAGTGCAATCGATCGGAGATCCGCCATCGCCCGCCAGGGCGGGCTCCTACGGGTTCGCACTACATTTTTTATTGACGGGATGGTTCCGGATCCCTGTTCAGCAACAGGTTTTTGCCATCGGTCAGTAACTGGCTGAAGTCTTCCTGCAGCAAATACAGGGTCGGGATCAGGAACAGGGTAATAATTGTCGCAAAGATGATGCCGAAGCTCAGCGAGATTGCCATCGGGATCAGCATCTGCGCTTGCATGCTCGTTTCGAGCATGATCGGCATGAGGCCGGCTGCCGTGGTCAGCGAGGTCAATATAATAGGCCGGAACCGCTCCGTACCGGAACGAATCACCGCCTCTCTTACAGCAAGTCCCTCCTGTCTTGCCTTATTGACGAAGTCGATCAGGATCAGGCTGTCGTTCACCACGACCCCTGCCAGCGCGATCAACCCGAATAGCGAGAACATACTGATCGCCCTGCCCATCAATATGTGGCCGAATACAGCACCAATCAGCCCAAAAGGTATCACCGACATGATAATCATCGGCTGTATGTATGAATGCAGCGGGATCGCGATTAACGCATAGATCAGGAACAACGCTGCAATGGACGCGATCGTAATATTTCGCAAAAGCTCTATCGTCTCG
>SMWE01000084.1 GCA_004357475.1 Gammaproteobacteria bacterium | reverse complement strand
TGACCGTTGAGGACTCCGTTATTGCTGACGGACAGCTATCGGCCTTCGTCACACTGATTGCGGACACCGGGTTATCGATTTCTTTTCGCGTTATCCGGCATCCATCGGACGCGCCGCTCCCGGTGCTGCTCGTCCTTGGTGGGCATCGAACTGGCAGCGACGCGGTCGAGCTCTTTGGCAATGTCGGCCGGCGTGCGGTCGTGGCGCTGGACTATCCGTATGACGGTCCTGAAAGGGTCAAAGGCTTGGGTCCTGTATTAAAGATCATCCCGCTCGCGCGCCGGGCATTCCTGGATACGCCACCTGCAATTTCGCTGGTTGTCGACTGGCTGCTCGAACAGCCCTGGGTAGATGCTGCGCAGCTCGTGATTGTTGGCGCCAGTCTCGGCGTACCGTTCGCGGCAACCGCCGCCGCGCGGGATGATCGCATCAAGGGCGCGTTACTGGTACATGGCGCCGCAGATAACCGGCTGTGGCTGGAGGCCCAGGTCGCGCGCAGGATCGACACGAAATTCATGCACCGGCCGTTGGGCACGATCTTGTACTGGCTGGCATACGGACCAGTGCTAAACACACCGCAACGCGTTGCCCAGATCTCGCCGCGCCCGGTGCTGATCATAGGCGCGCAGCATGATGAACGGACACCCGCCGGACAGACAGAGCTGCTTTTCGCGGCGGCAAGAGAACCTAAGTTGCTGCGTTGGACCAGTGGTCGACACATCCAGCCCGGACGCAACGAGGTGCTTCAGGAATTGCTGCGCATTGCCGACGAGGAACTGCCGCTGGATTGATTGTGAACGGACCCAGTTTTTACAAGCGGTTATTCGGCCAGATCAGCGTACGCCACATGTGCGCGACAGGGCTGCCATCGAAGCCGAGACCCTCTTTCGGCTGTTTGAAATTGCGGCCCATGATGTCAACGAAGTCGTCGATCTCGACCGTGAGGTCCCGGTCGAATGAATACAGGTCGTTGACCGTGATCAGGCGCGAAGTCTCATACCACTTGTGTTTGCGCGCTTCTTTATAGGCGTGCTCGATATAAGGCTCGGGCTTGTAATCGGCGCCGAACATACTGATATAGGCCTGCGGGTACTCGTAGTCGTAGTCCTTGTCAGCGAAGAATCTCAGTGCCTGGTGTTTCTCGATTGCCCAGCTGATTTCCTCGTCGACATAGGGTGCGATCATCTGCGCACACCAATAGCCGTGATCCGTGTTCATCAGGTTCAGACCGATGTCGTGCAGCAAACATGCCGTGATGATTTTCTCGTTGAAGCCCTCGCTCTTTGCCAGCCTTGCACTCTGCAACACGTGTTGCGGACTGAAGCGGAGATTGTAAAAGTCGACCAGCTGCGGCGCCTTCGGCATTTCGGGCAGCAACGGATCGTAATGCTGCAGATAGGGGCGGTCGTCGTTCGGGTCGCGCGCGGGCCGGCCATCGACATAACAGGCTTTCGGTTTCGCGCGGCGCTTGTTCAGAGCCTCATCCATAGCTTCTTCGAGCGCATCCGCTTTCTGGGTAAGCGTTGCTGCGCCTGCGATGGTCGCGGCCGATGCGGCACTCAAACTGCTCAGAAACTTGCGACGATCCATGATGGTTTCCCCCTTCGACACTGTGCTAACTAATGGTAATGGCTATTTGGTCTATCCCGTCAATTCCGCCCGTGAGCTTGTCCCCGACTTCGATCGGACCGACGCCAGCAGGCGTGCCCGTGAAAATCAAATCCCCGGGGATCAGCGCGAAAAACGTGGAAAGCTCCGCGATCGCCGCCGGGACGCTCCATATTAGCTCATTCAAGTCTGCTTTTTGGCGAATTACGTCATTCACGCTGAGCCAGATCCGGCCTGAGTCAGGATGGCCGATGTCCGCGACCCGGTGCAGCGCCGAAATGGGTGCGGACCGGTCGAATCCCTTCGCCGTATCCCAGGTACCACGGTTTTCCTTGGCGGCAAGCTGCAGGTCGCGACGCGTCAGATCGATGCCAACGGCATATCCGAAAACATGCTCCAGGGCATCAGCGGCGGCGATGTCACGGCCTGCTTTGCCTATCGCAACCACCAGCTCTATCTCGTGCTGAAAATTTTCGGTTTGCGACGGATAAGGTATCGTGGCGCCGGAATGGACGATCGCATCAGCGGGCTTCATGAAAAAGACCGGTGCCATCCGCTCCGGGTCGTGACCCATTTCGCGGGCATGCGCGGCATAGTTGCGGCCAACACAGTAAATCCGGTGCACGGGAAATGCACCGTCTTCTCCCGCAACGGGGACGGACGGCTGCGGCACTTCAAACAGATTCATTCGTAATCACTTTTTCGCCCACTGGATGCTGATTAAGACGTAGAATGTCCACACATTCAAGGATTGGGGTCCGTGCGGTAGAAAGATCCCCGGGGGAAAAGCATGACTATCCAAAGACGTGAGTTTCTGCAGGCTATAGGCAGTGCAACACTGGCCGGCAGTCTTATTACGTATGGCAGTTCAGCCGCAGCGGCTTCGTCCGGGGTTCCGGCCTTCGGCTTTGCGGATGACCGGGTACCGATGAATGCAGCCAATCTCTGTCCGATGCTATCGAGTGTCAGCGACGCGCATGCAAGGTATGCGCACGAACTTGATCTGGACCTGAGTTCTGCAAACCGCAGACGTATCGAAGCGATGAAGGAAGCTGCACGCTCAAAAATAGCAGGTCTGCTGGGTACCAGTGCGGACGAACTCGCGATCGTGCGCAATACCTCCGAGGCCAATAATGTCATCGTTTCGGGATTGCCGCTTGCAGCCGGCGACGAGGTCGTACTCTGGGACCAGAATCATCCATCGAACAGTACCTCGTGGGATGTGCGGGCCGCTCGAAGCGGAATCGAAATTCGCCGGTTCTCGGTGCCGACGGACACCGGCTCGATCGATGAAGTCGTCGACCTGTTTGTCAACGCCGTTAGCGATAAGACGAAGGTCGTTTCTTTTACGCACATTTCGAATATCACCGGCTTCCGCACGCCTGTGACGGAAATTTGCGCAGCGCTGCGCAAGAGAAAAGATGATGTATTTATTCACGTCGATGGCGCACAGACCTGGGGCGCGGTCGATATCAATCTAGGCCAGGTGGACTGCGATTCGTTCAGTGGCAGCGCACACAAGTGGTTCATGGGGCCGCGCGAGGTCGGTTTGCTGTACGTGCGCGAGCGGCACATCGACGATATCTGGCCGCTGACGGTCAGCATTCCCTGGGTTGTGGCTGAAGATCCACCGCAAGGGGCGCGAAAATTCGACGCATTCAGTCAGCGCGATGACGCGGCTCTCGCGTCGCTTGGTGATGCCGCCGCGTTTCACGAAGCGATGACGCCGGCGGGGATCGAGAAACAATCAGCAATGATTGCGAACAGATTGCGGGCGGGATTGCTGGACTTGGAGTTACCGTTTGTCTCCACGGCAAATCCGCTGTTCACGAGCAGTGTGATTATCCTGAAGGCGCCAGGAGAAAACGCCCCGCGCGTTGTTAACCAGGTGTTTGACGACTCGGGTATCATTACTGCGCCTGTCAACGGGTTCCGTATGTCGCCGCACGTGTACAACACCGCGGATCACGTGGATCGGGTATTGGCGGCGATTTCGAAATCGCGTGGTTTGCTGGCTCAAGGCTGAAATTGAATTTCGCCCTCCAGGGCGGGCGATCATTTCATGAATGGGACCAATTGTCGGGATCTGAATTATTCCCCGGCGATAGCCCGATGATGTCGCTGTCGGTGTTGATGCCGAGTCCCAGCACCATGCGATTGGCGTACGCGAAATAGGCGCTCACCTGGTTGATTTCCAGTATCTGGCCGTCGTCGAGGCCGGCGTTGCGCATGCTTTCGATATCTTCTTTTGAAACGGCGGCGGCGTTGGTGGTCAGTTTTTCTGCGTATTCAAGGCCTGCCAGCTCCTTGCCCTCAAACGCCTGCTCCAGGTTTCTTTGTTCCATCGACTGGCGGATTACCGTAGCACGTGCGTCGTCTTTGATGAGACGGGACAATCCACTAAAATGATGTTCGACGCAGTATCGACACTCATTCAGCATACTTACCCAGACGCCGACCGTCTCAAGGTATGATTTCGGCAAGGTATTATGCGGATGATGCAGCACGTACTTATATAAGGACATGTGCCCTTCCATCGAGTGCGGCCGCAAACTGTGCGCGAGCATGATGTTGTCGACGTTGTTATCGGGTCCCTTGATGCGGTTATAGAGTTTTTTCAATGCGCCATCGGCGTCGTCATATGAGATAGTCGAAATCCAGGTCATAGTCATCACCAGCCAATGCGGCTGCCCTAAAAAGAAGGAACAATAAGAAACGCATGGACCCGGCACGCCGCCAGCGCATACTCGGCCTGGCCCTGCCCATCATCGGGGGCATGGTATCGCAGAATCTGCTCAACATCGTCGACACGGCGATGGTCGGCTTCCTCGGTGATTCGGCACTGGCCGCCGTCGGTCTCGGTGGCTTCGTTGTTTTCATGTGCCAGGCCCTGATTCTTGGCATCTCCACCGGCGTGCAGTCGAGCGCCGCCCGCAAGAAAGGTGAAGGCCGGGTCGACCGCGCCGCAGCCATACTCAACACCGCGCTGTTGCTCGTCCTCGTTATTGCGCCGATATTTTCACTGATACTCATGCAGATCGTCCCAACGCTCTTCCCTTACTTGAATTCGGACGCAGCGGTAATTGAGCACGGTGTGCCGTACCTGGAATGGCGCCTTGGCGCAATCGTTTTTGTGGGCATGAATTTCGCGTTTCGTGGCTATTGGAACGCGTTGGATATGTCACGCGTTTACATGACGACGCTGATCCTGATGCACACCTGCAACATCATCCTTAACTATGTTCTGATCTTCGGAAATTTTGGCGCGCCAGCTTACGGCGTTGCCGGTGCAGGTATGGCAAGTGCAATCTCCATGGCCATCGGCACGGCAATCTACTTTGTACTCGGTTGCAGGCATGCCGCAAAAGACGGGTTCCTCAAGGGTCTGGCCACACGCCAGGAAACAGTTTCACTCGTCAGGATTTCGCTGCCGGCCGGCTTGCAGCAACTGTTCTTCTCCGCTGGACTGGTTGCGATGTTCTGGATCATCGGCAAAGTGGGCACCCCCGAGCTTGCGGCGGCCAACGTGCTGATAACAGTGCTGTTGTTTGCGATTCTGCCCGGCCTGGCCATGGGAATCGCCTGCGCGACGCTGGTCGGCCAGGCGCTGGGCCGGAAGGAACCCGAAGATGCTTATCAATGGGCATGGGATGTCGCGAAAGTCACTGCTGTGCTGCTGACCGTGCTTGGAATCCCCATGTGGCTCATTCCTGATCTCGTCTCCTCTGTTTTTATCCACAACCCTGAGACCCGCGAACTCGCCCGTTGGCCAATGCGCCTTATCGGGCTGACGATGCCTGTCGAGGCAATGGTTTTCGTTTTTATGCACGCCTTGCTGGGCGCCGGCGACGCCAGGCGCGTCATGCTGGTTGGCATTGGCAGCCAATGGTTGCTGTTCCTGCCACTTGCCTATTTTTTTGGCCCGGTGCTCGGTTTCGGGCTGTTTACTATCTGGTTACTGCAAGGTGGTAGTCGCGCTTTGTCGGCTTTCATGTATGTAACGATGTGGCGCGGCAGGCACTGGCAGCGTATCGTTGTGTAAGCACGCTTACCGGAAAAAATCATGGCCGAAAGAAACTCTGAAATGCTCGAACTCGGCGCCATTGCACCGGATTTTTCCTTACCGGATCCGGATGGCCGCAAACATGACCTTGGCTTGGGTGCCAATGCCTACCTCGTCATGTTTATCTGCAATCACTGTCCCTACGTTAAACACGTGCGCGAAGAGCTTGCGCGACTGGGAAATGATTACCTGCCGCGCAACATCGCGATTGTTGCGATCAACAGCAACGATGCGAATAGTCAGCCGGGTGACAGCCCGGAGAAGATGAAAGAGGAAACCGCCACCTGGGGATACACGTTCCCCTACCTTATCGATGGCGATCAAAGTGTCGCCAAATCCTACCGTGCGGCCTGCACCCCCGATTTTTTTCTGTTTGATGCCGATAAAAAGCTTGTTTACCGCGGCCAACTGGACGCAAGCCGGCCCGCGAACAATGTGCCGGTGAATGGCAAGGATCTGCGTGCAGCGATGGACGCCGTATTGAGCGGCAATCCTGTGTCCGAAGTCCAGGCACCGAGCATCGGTTGCAGCATCAAGTGGACGCCCGGCAATAAACCGGACTATTTCAGCTAATGGTGATGAATCGTCGATGTTCCTTAGTTCAGGTACGCGGGAGGACTTCGCTCAGCCACGCCCCATGGCGGCAATTTGTGTAACAGCACCGTCAATCCCTCCGCGGAGGTGCACCCCTCCGCGGAGGGATTCGTGATCAGCGCGGTGCCGTTGGCATCGATATCATCATCGAGCGTGTCCTCGAGGCGATATCCGCAGTGCGGCACGGCCTGGCCGTCCGGTCGCTTGAAATACCAGCGATCCAGGTAGTCTTTCGCAATCGCAAAACCGCCCTCGTGCACTAACCGATGATGGCGCGTGCACAGCAGCAGCAGGTTATCGAGACTGGTCTCACCGCCGGCCGACCAGTGCTGGATGTGATGCGCATCGACGAAGCGATTATTATTACAGCCGGGGAATACGCAGCCCTGGTCCCTCGCCCACAGTGCGCGCTTGATCGCCGTGGGCACCGTGCGAGTCTTGCGGCCGACGTTTAGTGGCTTGCCGTCCTCGTCCTCGACGAGGATGATCGTTTCACCATCGCAGCACAGCCTTCTCACCGACTCGATCGGCAAACCCGATCGCCCGTGGCCCTCGCTTAGCGCCAAGCGATCCACGTGCACCGTGACCTGGTAGTTCCCGGAAGAACCGGTCGATGCTTCGCGCTGCCCGGTGAGGTAAGCATTGGCCATGGTCACCAAGGCATCGGCCTGCTGTGCCGCCCAGCTCTCATCAGCAAACTCCGGACCTTGCGAGGTGCTGGCCTCGCGGGCTTTATCGAGTGCCTTGTCGATCAGCTCCCCCGCCTCGAGCGGCAGTTCCACCGTGATCGTCATGGTGCCACGCGCAGGATCACGGTGGATTCGCAGTGAGCGGTTTGCATATGCGCGATTAGCCTCGCTAAGGGAATCCGCCGTACCACAGCGTAATTCCCGGCAGCCTTCCTCGACCCGTGCGGCGGTGGTATGCAGGGCAAAGGCAAGCAGCGCCTCTTCGTTATCCTGCCTTGCCACACGGGTCAGGGCCCTGACCTTGGAATACGACAGTTCACCGGATGAAAAGGCCGCCGCAATAACGGGCAGGGTCTTCAAGGCATGCGCCACGCGGACTTTCTCTCTTGCTGCGCTCAAACTCAAATCGCAGCGCCAGTGCAACCATTCCGCACAGTTGCAGAAACCCCATTTCAGCCAGCCGGCACGCTCATCGAAGCGCCGAACCAGCACCAGCAGTTCGTAGCTGGCGGCATTGATGCGGGCGGAGAGTGAAACGATGGCGCGATCGAGTTCGTCGATGGCCGGATGGCGATCGGCGTGAGCGTGGGTGGCGGACATGGCACGTCCCTGTGTAGTGGAAGGGTACTGTGATTATATACAGTAAATAAGTACTAATCAACTTATAATCAACAAGTTACCAATGATAATTTTGATGGGTGTCCTAGTTTCCCCTGGTTTCCCTCTCTTGTTCCCCTTGTTACCGATCGGCTTACGCGAGCATATCCCGGACATCGTCGGCGCTGGCAATATGCCGGCCCGCATCGCTGCCGCTCTGCGCAGCAATCTTCACCAGCGCCGCGTTGTCGGGCGCCGTGGTTGCGTCCGGTAGCATCAGGTTGTTTTCGAAGCCGACGCGGGCGTGACCATTAAGTCTTGCTGCTTCGGCCACAGCAATATTTTCAGTCTGGCCGAAGCAGCACACCATCCAGGTAACGTCCTTTTGCAAGCCCTCGGCGTAGCGGCCGAGCAGATCAGGATCGCCAGTCAGCGAATCGCTGTACCTTCCAAGAACGAGTAACACGAATGGCCAGTCATCCTGAATGATGCCGCGGCGCCGCAGATCCTCAAAACGTGACACGTCCTCAGGGCCGTAAAGAATGTATTGCGCCATGACATCCTGCGCTTTTAACCAGCTGAAGAATTCTGCTGCGACGGTTTCGCTGGTCGCGTTCGGGCAGAGCTCCCGCAGTGCGAGCGACACCGCCTCCGGTTCGAGTTCGCGCACCACGGCCATCTGTTGCTCCGCCGTGTATAAACCACAGGCTTCCGTCGTGATCTGCATGATCAGACGATCGCCGACACGATCGCGTACAGCCCTGGTTGCCGCACGATACCGATCGGCATCGAGCGAGTGCCCTCCCTGCTCGTCTCTGACGTGAAAATGTATGATGGATGCGCCCGCGTCGGCGACACTCTCGGCACAAGCGGCAATCTCGTCCGGGGTGATGGGCAGCGACTGATGATCATCCTTACCGCGGCGCGCGCCGTTCGGCGCGGACATGACAATAAAGGGGACGGTCATTTCAGAGCGTGACTGATGGGCAATCAGTCTTCTTGCTGCAGATGCTGCAGTGCCAATGCGTGTTCGGCGTCGCGTTCCGAGCCGATCAGGATCGCCAGCCAGCGCGTGTGCTCATCCGCTTCCAGCGCCATCTTCAGGGTCATGGTCAGCGGTACCGACAGCAGCATGCCAACCGGGCCAAATATCCAGCCCCACAGAACGAGTCCTGTAAACACGATGAGCGGCGAGATGCCCACACCGTAACCCATGAGCCGCGGCTCGATAATGTTGCCGAACAGCATGTTGATGGCCAGGAACCCGATTGCGGTTGACCCTGCTTCACCGATGCCGAGTTGTACCAGCGCCATCAATATGGCCGGCACCGCCGCGATGATAGAACCTATGGTGGGTACATAGTTAAAGAGAAAAGCAAGCATCCCCCACAGCAATGGAAAATCGAGGCCGATCCACCAGGTCAGCAGACTGGCACTCAGACCGGTCGCCATACTGGCGATTGTCTTGATGCCCATATAGCGGCCGAGGTTATTCAGGAATTGTTGCGGGCGCTCGAAGGATTCAGCGCTACGGCCGAAAGCTGCCTGCACTTTGACGCCCAGGCTCGATACCTCGAGCAGGATGAACACCATCGTGAACAGGATCAGGAAAGTATTCGTCAACACATCCTGCAGTGCGTTGAGAATATTTGCCGCCAGCCCCATCACCCAACCCGGATCGATAAGATCACCAATGTCAGTCAGCGACCTGTCGTCGCCAAGGAATCCGGCAACAAATTTGATCGTGCCTTGCACGATCGAGTCGAGGCCTGCCTGGTAGCTAGGCAGCGCCGCCGTGAAATCCGCAATCGAGGTGCCGATGATTACGCCAACCACGGCGAGCAGCATCATCATCGCGGTGACTATCAGCAACGCTGCCGCTACGGACGGAACTCGTCGCTGCTGCAACCACAACATCGGCCGCACTGCGATCAGGGCCAGGAAAACCGCGAGCAGGAACGGCACCAGTAAAACCTTCGCTGCCTGCATGCCGTATACGATGACGATGACGGCAGCAACGCTGATCAGCGCATTGGTGTTTTTTCCCTGTGCAACGTCCATTCAGATATTGAATTAATGAATTACGCGGCGGCGGGCTCAGCAACCTCATCCGCCTCGTCCATTTTCACGATGGTAAAACCGGTGAACCCGTAGATGATCGATACCAGCGGATTGATCAGATTAAAAAACGCAAACGGCAGATAGGCCAGCGTCGTAACACCGAGCGTGGCCGCCATGTAGGCGCCGCAGGTATTCCAGGGAACGAGCGGTGAGGTAAGCGTGCCGGCGTCTTCGATAATACGCGACAGGTTTTTCGGTTCGAGCCTGCGCCGTGCAAATTCCGCGCGGTACATCTTTCCGGGTAGCACGATTGCGATGTATTGATCAGCGGCAACGATATTGATGCCGATGCAACTTAGGACCACTGTCGTAATGAGTGAACCGGTGGATTTGGCCCGTTTGAGTGCTCCGTCCACCAGTCGCTGCAACATTCCCGCGTGCTCGAGCACAGCACCGAACGCCAGTGCGGTCATAATGAGCCATATGGTAACCAGCATGCTGCTCATGCCGCCGCGAGTCAGCAGGTTATCTACTTCTGCCACACCGGTCGTCGATACGTAACCATCGGAAAGTGCGAGCCAGACGCCCTTGGTCATCGCCATGCCTCTCGACAATTCTGGCGAGTCCGCGAATCTTAAGACCCCCTCCGGCTGCAGGATGACGGCCAGCACGCCACCAAGAAGCGCGCCGAAAAGTATCGTCGGTAATGGCGGAATCTTCTTGTATGCCATATAGAAAACGACGGCGAGCGGCAACAGGGCAACAGCCGATATGTTAAAGCTCTGGTCAAGCGTCAGCATCAACTGCGCCAGAGCCGGACTATCGGCCTGAGGGTCAGTTCCCAGGCCAATCAGGGCAAACAAAACCAGCGCAACGGTGAACGACGGTCCTGTGGTCCACACCATATGCCGGATGTGCGTAAATATATCGGTGCCGACCACGGCAGGTGCGAGATTCGTCGTATCCGACAGTGGCGACATCTTGTCGCCAAAATAAGCGCCGGAGACGATGGCGCCCGCGGCGATGGCCGGCGACAAGCCGAGTCCCATCGAGACGCCGATCAAGGCGACGCCGAGCGTGCCCGCAACTGTCCAGGAGCTGCCTGTAGCCAATGCAGCGATAGCGCAGATGAGACAGGCGGCCGCAAAAAACCATTGCGGACTGAGCATCTGCATCCCGTAATAAATAAGTGAAGGCACAGTACCGGCCATTAACCAGGTACCGATCAGTGCACCGACGGACAGCAAGATCAATATCGCGATCATCGCGGTGCTGATTCCCTCAATTATCGCCCTCTGCAGATCGAACCATTTGTGGCCGTTCCTGATTGCGACGATTGATGCAACGGCGGCAGCCATGGTCAATACGATTTGATTCGGTCCCGATGACGAATCCGAACCAAAGAGATAGACCGAGATGGCCAGCATCAGGACCAGGGCCGCGATAGGGATCAGCGCATCGAACAGCGTAGGAGATTTTGGAGTTGTCATAATTATTTCCTGACCGGCTGTCGCCCATCATAGCCTGTTCAAATTATTTCGGCGC
>SMWE01000083.1 GCA_004357475.1 Gammaproteobacteria bacterium | reverse complement strand
TTCCGTCTCACCAATATCACGGATATCGGCTATGGCCGTGAACCTGGCCCCGGCCAGGCACTCCAGCAAGGATGTGCCGGCCAGGCGATTGGCGCCGTGCAGGCCGGTACAGGCCGTTTCACCAATCGCATTCAAGTGCCTGACATTCGAGCGGCCCTCGAGATCGGTATGCACGCCACCGCAGGAATAGTGCGCAGCAGGCACCACCGGGATCGGTTCGTGGCTAATGTCAACGCCGTGTTCCAGGCAGCGCCGGTAAATGAAAGGGAAGCGCTCACGGATGAAATCCGGTTCCAGCGCGCCAGGGTCGAGGTACACACAAGGCTCGCCACTGGCGACCATTTCCTGGTGGATTGCCCGGGACACGATATCGCGTGACGCCAGCGAACCGCGCGGGTGAACCGCGTCAATGAAATTCTCACCAAGCCCGTTGATCAGTAGGGCACCCTCACCGCGCAGCGCCTCGGTGATCAGGAAGCGCGGCGCGTTCTTGCCGTAAAAAACCGTCGGATGGAATTGCACGTATTCGAGGTCGATCAGCCGGGCGCCGACACGGTAGGCCATCGCGACACCATGCCCGATGGCTCCGGGGCGATTGGTGCTGTGCTGGAAAATCTGTCCCAGCCCTCCGGTAGCCAGCACCGTCTTGCGCGCCACGACGGCGACGGGTTCGCTGGAGTCTTCCATCAGCACATAGGCCCCGAAACAGGTAAGAGGTGCGTAGCGATCTGCCGGCCTGTCGGTATTGTGCGACAGCGTCAGCAGGTCGATAGCGACGGAACCTGTCTGGCGCGTGATGCGCTGGGTTGCATCTACACAAGCTGCCACCGATGAAAGAATCGCGTGTCCGGTCAGGTCCTTGGCATGGATGATTCGACGTTTGCTGTGGCCGCCTTCGCGGGTAAATTCAAGTTCACCGCCCTTTTGCCGGTCGAACTCGACATTCAGCTCGTCCAGCAACAGTTCCCTGACCGCTACCGGGCCTTCCCGCACGAGTTGCTCCACCGCAATCGGGTTTGCCGTGCCATCACTGGCAGCCATGATGTCAACGGCCAGCAAGTCCAGCTGGATTGAGGTATCGTAAATGATTCCACCCTGGGCCCAATCGCTGTTTGCTTCGCAAGGCCCGCCGAGCGAGAGCAACTGCACGTCCAGCCCGGCACGTGCCGCATGCAGTGCATACGCCGAACCCGCCAGGCCGGCGCCAATCACCAGGCAGTCAGTGCGTATGATGTCCATGCCGGACTATTTCTCCGACTGGGTGGCCATGGTCATGTTGAGGTTAGCGGCAGGAGCCGAATGTGTCAGCGCACCCACGCTGATCACGTCCACGCCGGGTAAAGCATAGTCTGCGAAGGTTTCCAGGCGGACGCCGCCCGAAATCTCCACAATGGCGGCTTTATCGATCAACGCCACCGCTTGGCGGATCTGTGCCGGTGACATGTTGTCCAGCATGATGATTTCCGCGCCGCATTTTACGGCTTCCCCGACTTCGTGCAATGACTCGGCCTCAACTTCGATTTTCGAGCAATGCGGTGCGAAGGCGCGGGCGCGTTTTACCGCTTCTTGCAAGGAGCCTGCTGCAGCGATGTGATTTTCCTTGATCAGAACGTGTTCGCCCAGGGACGAGCGATGGTTAAAACAACCACCGCTGCGCACCGCGTTTTTTTCCAGCGCCCGCCAGCCTGGCGTCGTTTTGCGCGTATCGACAACACGCACTCCGCTCTCCGACTTTTTCGCCGCATCGGCGAAGCGGCGGGAAAGCGTTGCGATACCGGACAAGCGCTGAAGGAAATTCAATGCGGTTCGCTCGGCGGTGAGCAGGGATATTGTGGATCCCTCGGCCCGCAGTACGGTCTCTTCTTCGTTTACCCGATCCCCGTCGCGGGCGACCAGATCGACAACCACGGAAGGATCGACGCGGCAGAATACGCGCTTGGCAACTTCCAGACCGCAAACGACCAGGTCCTCACGGGCCACGATCTGTGCCTGGGAAACGTGATCCGAAGAAAAAATGGCCTGGCTGGTGATGTCACCAAACCCCGTGTCTTCTTCCAACGCCAAGTCGACCAGGGTATCAATTCGAAGGTGCAAGTTCGAACATCCTGTTAATGCAGCGCGCTGCACGCTGGCGCAGGCCTTCATCGATGGTGATGATCTGGTCGGGCTGCGGGTCTGACAGGGCATCGTGAACCTTTTGCAGCGAATTGAGCTTCATATATGGGCACAGCCGGCAGCCGCCGATGAAATTTTTCTCCGGATCCTCGACCGCCAACCGGCTGACCAACCCGCATTCGGTGAGCATCAGGTAGTAAGGCGCATCGGTGGATTTGACGTACTTCATCATCGCGCTGGTGCTGCCCAGGAAATCGGCCAGCTCCGCTACCTCCGGCGTGCATTCGGGATGGGCGACAACCTTTACGCCGGGAAACGCCTCACGCGCCTCGGCAATCTGCGCCGGCGTGAATTCCTCGTGCACCACGCAGGTCCCGTCGGACGAGATGATTTCTTTATCAATGCCGCGATTGGCCAGTTCCTTACGGACATTGTCCGCCATCAGCCGGTCGGGCACGAACAGAATGCGCTTTTCCGGCAGGCCAATCACGATATCGTACACATTGCTGGAGGTAACGCAGACATCCGATTCAGCCTTGACCTCCGCGGTGCTGTTGATGTAACAAACGACGGCAGCATCCGGATACAGGGCCTTAAGTCGCCGAACGTCCTCGCCGGTGATCGAGTCCGCTAAGCTACAGCCCGAACCACGATCGGGCACAAGCACTTGGGCCCCGGGCGACAAAATTTTTGCGGTTTCAGCCATGAACACGACACCGACAAACAAAATCACGTCCGCCTTCGCCTCCTTCGCTTTCTCAGAAAGATAATAGGAGTCGCCCTTGAAGTCGCCGACACCATAAATAATTTCCGGTTCGACATAGGAGTGGGTGAGAATGACTGCGTTCTTTGCCCTTTTCAGGCGATTGATTTCCAGCGTCAGGGGTGCGATTTCCCGGCAGGTGGCGATATTCCACTTGCGATCGGCGCTGCAATCAACATACATCAACGAGAGCAACAGGCGTCGCGCTTCGACTTCGATCGGGTCATCCAGTTTCTGTGCAAGCATACTCATCAAGGTTACGCGGCGATGTGAATCGTCCAGTTTGAATCGTAATACTGATATTTGGCTGAAAATTATTGTTACAAGCCCTGCGCGGCTCCGAAATAGGGCCACCCACAAAATTTACCGGACACTTATCCCATCGCCGCCAGTTCGATGCGGGCACTCTTGTGCTCGCCCAATTCCTTACATGACACAACGACTGGCGACTTTGCGGGAAACGGGCGCGATACAGTGTTGTTCAACCCTGATCAACCATCACCCGCTGAGTCTTTGACTTCAAGGCCGTCTTCGTCCAGTACCGTGATGGGCATGCCCAGCGCTTCGAGTTGCGGGCGGATGGCGGCTTCATCGCCTACCACCACGATGGCCATATTGCCGGGTTGGATCAGCCGGTTGGCCAATTGGTTGAGCGTCTCGTGGTCCGTTTCCCGCAGGATGTTGTTCTGTTGAGTGCGATAATTCAGCGGTAAATCATAGCGCAGGATGTTGCCCAGCAGGGCCAGCTTGCGGCTGGGAGTTTCATACCGCAGCGCGTCGCGCTGGCCGATGGCGCTGCGCATGTAATCGTACTCTTCTTCGGTCATTCCCCCGGCCGCGTAATTTTCAAGCTCGTTGATCACCTCGGTGACCGAGGCAGCCGTGGTTTCCTTGTTCACCTCGCTACGGAAACGAAAGCTGCCCAGTTCTTTGCCTCCCTGGAAGCGGCTGCGCGCGCCGTAGGTGTAACCCTTGTCTTCGCGCAAATTCAGGTTGATGCGGCTGTTGAATGTACCGCCCAGCGTAAAGTTCATCAGGCCGGCCAGGTAGAAATCACCCAGGGCGTCGTACTTGATCGAGGGTTGCGCGGTACGCAAGCTGGACTGTGCTGCACCCTCCTTGTTGACCAAGTACATTCTACGGCCAGTGATCTCGGGCAGCTCGTCAATCGCCTCGCGGTAAACTTCCGAGGTCTCCAGTTCAGCAAAGCCCTGCAGCGCCGCGATGATGTCGGCCTGCCCCAAGCTAGCACTGACCATGATACCGGTGAGGTGTGCCGGAATATGGGCAGCGTAATAAGCTTTGACGTCATCCAGCGTGATGTTCTCCACGGTGCTGGGCAAACCACCCATCGGGTAGGCAAGTGGATGATCCGGCCCGAAAAGCACGGCATTGATCGCCCGGTCCGCCAGGCCCTGGGGCGTCTTGCGGCTCTGCATCAGCTCTTCGATGGTTTTTAGTTTGATGCGGTCGAAATCTTGCTGGGTGAAGGCGGGTTTCAGCACACGTTCCAGCATCAGTTGCATCGCCTTGTCCAGGTGCTTGCTCAGGGTGTCGACCGTGACCGTGGTTGCATAGACGCCCGAATCGACAGAAACGCTCGCTCCGATCCGTTCAAGTTCCTCAGTAAATTCAGCCGCGGTATGCTCGGTGGTCGCCTCACCCATCAAGGTAGCGGTCAGCGAGGTCAGGCCGGCCTTGCCAGCCGGTTCATCCCGCTGGCCCATTTCGAAAGAGGCGCGTATGGTGACGGTAGGTGTTTCCTCGTTGCTTACAGCCAGCACCCGCACATTGTTGGCCAGCGATGTGTCCCAGATGGCTGGAAGTTCGACACTGGGATTGATGCCCGGCGTGGGTTTTTGACTGCGGTCAAAGTTATCTACCACCGGACGCAGCGACAGGTCGGCGCCTTCATCTGGGAAACTCTCGGGGATGTCGCGCTCGGGCGCCGCAAAATTCTCCTCGGCAGCAGCCAGTTGGGTCGAGCCATAGGGCACAATGCTCAAAATCACCGCGAATCTGCCCTGGATGTATTGATTGAACACTCGCTTGACGTCTTCGGGCTGCACGCCCAAGTAACGTTCGATTTCTTCGCCAATGCCTGCGGGGCTGCCCTGATAGGTTTGGAAAGCGGCCAGGGTTGAAACCTTACCACGAACGCTTTGCAGGCCAAAAACACGTCGCGATTCGAATTGAGCCTTGAACTTCTGCAGGTCGTCAGCGCTGACTTCACGCTCGGCAAATTGCGCAATGGTTGCGCGAATAGCGGTTTCCATTTCGGCCAGCGTTTCGCCCGAACCAGGATTTTGGATGACGATAAAGTACATTTCACAGGCCAGTTCGCGGCAGCTGTGCTGCACGAATGCCTGCACGGCACGGCCAGTCTGCACCAAGCGCTGGTACAGCAGCGAGGCTTGGCCCTGGCCCATGATCTGGGCTGCGGCATCAAGTGCTGCTTCATCCTCATGCGCCCGGTAAGAAGTCGGGATCAGCAACGCAATAGCCGGCAGGTGAATGTTGTCTTCCAGGGTGATGTAGCGATCCGCATCCAGCTTCGCCGGCTGTTTGGGCAGGTTCTCCACCCCGGGACCCGCCGGAATCGGGCCGAAATATTTCTTGACCAAGCGCAGTGTTGCCATCGGATCGAT
>SMWE01000082.1 GCA_004357475.1 Gammaproteobacteria bacterium | reverse complement strand
CCATCATTGCCAGCCAGATTCCGTTCGTCGACATCCGTATGGTCGGCGAGTTCGACGATGCTCAGTGGATTGTGGAGCCCGGCTAGTTCAGCCGTTTTGGATGGATCAAATAAGAATAAATGGGGTCAGAGTAAAAACCCCGCCCGAAGGCGGGGCTGTCTACCTGTCGAACTTCAGCGACATAAATCCCTTAGTCGCAAACTTGCGGTGGTGGTCCACCCAGCACGATCGGCACGTTGAACAACAAATTGTCCGACTGAGCATTCTCCGTAAAGTCGATCAGCGGAGTGCCGTTTGCGATGCACGTCCCAATGTTGCCGGGAAACCCCGGTATCGTGCATAACAACTCTTCGATCGCGCCCACACTCGTGTACGGATCGGCCGTGGTGTCACGGCCCGAGAAGTCCACGATGATTTTCAAGTCCCACCAGCCCGTGTAGCCGATGTCGCCCGGGATTACGCCAATCACGAAGTCTTGCAGGCTGCCCAAGCCTGGCGTGAATACCCGGTATGCCGGCTGGGAGATGTGCGCTGGTAAATCATTGGGGATATGCGCTACCGCCGGATCGTTTGGCGTTAGTAGTCCCGAGACAACCGTTCCCTCATACCATATTGCCTGGCGCTCTGCGGCAGGCCCGTTCCGGGCCACCGCTTGCTCCAGGTTTGCGGTCGATCCAAGCAACACCAGCAACAATGCCGGCACACAGCGAAAAGCAAGGGTCGATGACTCTTCCCGTCTGTCATTGAACATTTTCATGATTTCTCTCCATTAATTATCGAAATAGCGAGTACTGCTGCGAAGAAAATGCCGCAATACCCACGATTAACAGAGTGCCGATGACCCGGCTCTGGAACCTGACGGAGAGCTGATTCTGTGCTGATGGTTAGCTAATGGATTCGGGTGGGAAAAATAGGGTCAGAGTAAAAGCCCCTTCTGAAGACGGGGTTTTTACTCTGACCCTATTTATTTGCTGAATATTGATTGTTTTTTAGCCGCGCTTGGTTCTAGCGTGAATTGCCTGTGTGAGCAATGCAACGCCGGGCGTCCCCGCGGGGACGTCAGTGTATGGAAAATTCTTAAGGATTACGGGTATAAGACAAATAAACGTCCTTGTGCATCAAGTCCGGCAGCATTGGAACGCAGTTGAGTTCGTTTTTCACCCCGAGCACCCTGGAATCTTCTTCAAATGAGGGCCACTGCCCTGAAGATCCGCGTTCTTTGCCGGTTTTCCGCCCAGGCCCGTTCTCAGACCCGCCCATACCGCGGCAACGGCTCCTGCGTTGCTCTACCTCCTGCATCCCTGCAGTCGTGTCGAAGCCGTTTCTGGTCGCAACATGGCGTTGCGTGGGTGTTTTTTCATGCTCGTCCTCCCGGAGGACGGATTGCTTGAACGAATCAACGAATCGGAAAACGCAACAGGTTGGTATTGCCTTAGGAATTGCTTTATATAACTTGCTATTCTTAAGTGAATCCGGGAACGGGCTCTCGACCATTATGTCCGGCAAAACGCGAACCAGCTTTTTCGAGGAACTCAGGCGCCGGAACGTGATTCGGGTCGTCGCCGCCTATCTCGTCGCCGCCTGGGTTCTGATACAGATTGCCGATACCGTATTTCCCTACTTCGGGCTAGCCGCCAGTACGGTCACTTTCCTGATCATTGCGCTTGCCGTCGGTTTCATCCCTGTTCTTGTCATCGCGTGGGTGTTCGAGCTGACGCCCAAAGGGCTAGTGCGCGACGAGAAAGTCGAGCGCGAGGATTCGAACAAGGGCAGGCCGGCCCTGCGTACAATCGACTACATGACTGTCACGGTCCTGACAGTCATCGTTGCCGTTTACGCTTACGAAAAGTTTGGGCAACCGTCGGCAGGTGAGGCGGCGTTTTCATCGTCGCCGTCGATCGCCGTCCTGCCATTCGAGAACAGGAGCGCCGACGCAGCAGACATCTATTTCGTCGACGGCATTCACGACGATATTCTCACCAGCCTCGCAAACATCGCCTCCCTCAGGGTCATCTCGCGCACGTCCGTCGAGCGCTTCAGGGATACCGACAAGTCCATGAAGGAAATCGGCGCTGAACTGAATGTTGTCGCCATTCTCGAGGGCGGCGTGCAGCGGGCCGGCGATACGATTCGTGTCAACGTTCAGTTGATCGACGTCGCAACTGATTCCCATTTGTGGGCGGACACGTTTGACCGGCAGCTGACGGCGGAGAACGTATTCGCGATTCAAAGCGAGATTGCGACAACGATAGCGGAAGAATTGCGAGCGACACTCTCTCCGGAAGAAGAGACCAGGCTTGCACGATTGCCGACCGAAAGTCTGGAAGCGTACGAGGCGTACTTGCTCGGCAAGCAACGAATTCAACGAAGGAGCGGAGCATCCCTCGAGCGGGCCGTAAACCACTTCGAAGATGCCATCAGGCTCGACCCGGATTTTGCGCTGGCCTACGTCGGTCTCGCGGACAGCTACATGTTAATGGGATCGTCGCTTTACGGCAATCGGTCGCGCGACGAAATGCTGCAACCCGCAATGGCGGCAGTGTCGAAGGCCATTGAGATTGACCCGAACAATGGCGAGGCTCATGCGACCCTTGCCATGATCCACAATGACTTCAGGACCGATGTTGATCCCGAACCGCTGTTCCGGCGAGCCATCGATATGAACCCCAACTATGCACCGGCACGCCAATTTTATGCCGAATTCCTGACCCGACAGGACCGCAAGGACGAGGCCATGACGCAAATGCAATTTGCGCTGCGACTCGATCCGCTGTCGCCGATCATCAATGTGTTGCTTGCAGGATACTATTCTGCGCGTGGCCAGCCGAATGACGCACGGGCTCGAATCCTCCGGGCAATAGAAATCGACCCGCAGTTTGCGCGCGGGTATGGAGAACTCTCATTCAATTATCGCGATACCGGTGACTGGGCGCACGCGTTGACCGCAGCGCAAGAAGCCTACAGACTGAATCCGGCTAACGTTATGCATCGGGCCATGCAGGCTGAATTCCAATTGCAAATGGGCGACCTGGATGCGGCCTCTCGAATCGTGGATGAGGTTTCTGCGCTGGCGCCAGAAATTCCCTGGACGCGCTTTGTGACTGCTATGTTGCATTTGGTCCGCAACGACGCTGAAGCATTTCAATATGCACTGGACAACTGGGATGACGTCGGGAGACGGGGGTTTTACGTGCCGATACTTGTCAACGGTTACCTGCGCGCGGGCAGCGCGGAAAAAGCCCTGGAATTGATCCGCTCCTTTGACGGCTACTACTCGCTACCGTCCGTGCCGGATGTTGCCGAGATGAGAAGTCGCGGCAACGCGAATCCTGAAATCGCGTACTCTCTTGCTTTGCAGGCTGCAGGCCGGCACGAGGAGGCGGCGGAATGGATACAGGCGCTGCTGGAGTACCACGGTACTGATTATCGCCCCAAACCCGGCGGCACTAACGTAACCCAGGCCGATCTTCAGTTTCTCGTCGAAGAGGCCCAGGTGCATGCGTTGAATAAAGACAAGGACTCAGCGCTGAGTGCCATGCGACGGGCGGTCGACGCCGGCTGGTCAAAGGCCTGGATCTACTACTTTAACCAAGACCCGAGCCTGGACCTGATCAGGAATGAGCCGGAGTTCCAGACGATGCAAGAAGAAGTGCGCGCCAGAATGGCCGCTCAGCTTGAAGCTTATCGAACCGGCAAAATTACAGTGCCATAGTCAGGCGTTAACTCGTCCCGGCGAACCTCTCCGGCTCCTGGGTATAAGATAAATACACGCCCTCTTGCATCAAGTCCGGCCGCATTGGAACGCAGTTGCGTTCCTTATTCACGCCGAGCACCTCGGAATCTTCTTCAATTGAGGGCAGTGCACCGAATGCGGAGAGAATTCCCGGGGCGCGCGGAATGCAACGTGGTCTCAACAGCGTTTCAATGGCGATGGGTGTGATGGATAAGGATCTTTATTTGTCTTATACCCGGTCGTTGGTATGTCGGGAACGTCACGGTCAAATGTACTGATACCCTACCCTTATTGGGACAGCATAAAAAAGTGGGGCGCAATTCTCCGGCCCGCTGTAATTTCGGCTGTTGTTCCCAGCTGGTTTGATTCGGAAACCACCGATCAAAGATGGTTGCTTGGTCTTGCCGCGGAAAAACGGACAGCGGAGTTAAGCCCTTGTTGTCCGCTTTTCGAATTCGACTGGACTGATATTGCTAATGGTTCCGTGTAGGTAAACCCTTTCAGGGATACCAGCAGGAACAATCGCTGGAACATCATCGGAAATGTGCGATCGACACCGGTTTTGTGCTAGATTTTTCATTCCAGGAGGCCGTAGTGCCTGCCGCTCGCAAGAAGGGGAAAATCATGCGGACATTACTCGGTTTATTCGTAAGCGTCGTCGCCGTGTCTGCGACGTCATCGGTAGCGGCTGACAGTCTCGATATTCGGGAATGGGAGGTGCCCTACGAGCAATCGCGGCCCCGCGACCCGTTTGCGTCCAGCGATTCATCGGTCTGGTTCGTTGGCCAGCGCACCGGCTACCTGGCGCATCTCGATGTCGAAACCGGCGAGTTCATGCAGGTCGAACTGAAAGATGGTTCGGGACCGCACAACCTGATCGTCGGCTCCGACGGCGTCGTCTGGTACGCCGGCAATCTCAATGGGCTGATCGGTCGTTACGATCCCGCCACAGGCGAGATCGAGGAGATCATAATGCCGGACGCAGCGGCGCGTGATCCGCATACGCTGATATTCGACGAAGGCGAGGAAAACATCTGGTTCACGGTCCAGGGTGGCAACATGATGGGCCGCCTGAATATCGAATCGCGCAAGGTCGACCTGATCAAATCGAGAACGGCGCGATCACGGCCATACGGCATAAAAATGGCGCCGGATGGTTCTGTCTGGGTCGTGTACTTCGGCTCCAATAAGCTGGCCCATATCAATCCGGAAACACTCGAGCACGATGAGATCGAACTGCCGCGCTCCGATGCACGGCCACGCCGGCTGGAAGTTCTTGCGGACGGTCGCGTCTGGTACGTCGACTACGCGAAGGGGATGCTCGGCGTCTACGATCCGACGAACGAAAACTTCACCGAATGGGAAATGCCACAGGGCGCCGGTTCGCGGCCCTACGGCATGGCTTCCGATTCAAGCGGCAACCTGTGGATGGCCGCGTCGGGCGTGCAGCCGAATGTATTCATTGGCTTTAATCCAGACACTGAGGAGTTCTTCGGCGCCACCGAAATCGACTCGGGTGGCGGCACCATCCGGCATATGCATTATCACGAGCCCTCGGGTGCAGTGTGGTTCGGCACCGACACCAACTATGTTGGGCGCGCCATCGTCGAGCCTGACAAATAGCAGACACGCGTGCGGGTTCTTGCTGCCGTCATAATATTTGCAGTCGCTGCGTTCTCCTGGAACGCCGCAACGGCGTTTCCGGACGGCGCACCCTGGGGTGCGGCCAATCCTGCCGCCGAACAAAATTGCGCCACGTGTCATTTTGGAGACGAACCGGTCCGCGACTCCGTTGCACTCGTCATCGATGGAT
>SMWE01000001.1 GCA_004357475.1 Gammaproteobacteria bacterium | reverse complement strand
TTACCTGCACAGGCCGGCGATTTTCCGATGGCGGACAAAGTGGTCGTGGAGAAAGAAAACCGCAAGCTGCATCTGATGAGGGAGGGCGCGGTATTCCGTACTTTTGACATCGCACTTGGCGTTGCCCCGATTGGCGACAAAAAGCGCGAGGGAGATCAGAAAACGCCCGAAGGTCTCTACTCGCTGGATATCAGGAATTCGGACAGCGATTATTTTCTGTCGATTCATATCTCCTATCCCAGTTCGCTAGACCGTGCAGATGCCAGGCACAAGGGCTACGATCCGGGCGGCGCGATCATGATTCATGGTCAGCCCAATATGCCGACCTATTCTGCAGCTTATTACCGAAAGGAGGACTGGACCAACGGTTGCATCGCGGTTTCAAATTCGGACATGATCGATATCTGGCTTATGACGCCAGGTGATGTCCCGATCGAAATCCTGCCGTGAGAACCCTGGAAGAATAATTTGCAACACGGAGAAATAGTCACCGGCACGTCCCTGCGGGCCGATAGTGATGAAACGGTCGACGCCGAGGTTTGGCCCGAAGGCAGTCTCGAAGTCCTGTCACAGGTCGAAGCAGAGCAGCTTCGGCGACATGGTGAGGGCGGATTGCATGCACTGTTGCGGTGTTCCATCCTGGCGGTACTGAACTCTGGTGCCGATACCGACGATACGCGCGCAGTTCTGCAAAAATATCAGAGCTTCGAAGTCGGCTTCAAGCAACAGGACCGAGGGTTGAAGGTCACGCTGAAAGGCGCGCCGGCGACGGCTTTTGTCGATGGCACGATGATCCGGGGAATTCGGGAACTGCTGTTCGCCGTGCTTCGCGATATTGTATTTACCGACCACGAATTGCGCGCAACCGGCAGGTTCGATCTGAAGTCATCGGCGAATATAACCAACGCCGTTTTTCACATCTTGCGCAACGCCCGGATTCTGCAGTTGCCTGTAAAACCGGACCTCGTGGTGTGCTGGGGAGGTCATGCAATCAGCAGGGACGAATACGATTACACCAAGAAAGTTGGTTACGAGCTGGGTTTGCGTGCCCTCAACGTATGCACGGGATGCGGTCCGGGGGCGATGAAGGGGCCAATGAAAGGCGCAACAATCGGCCACGCCAAGCAACGCATTCGAAATGGCCGGTACATAGGCATCACGGAACCCGGCATCATCGCGGCAGAGTCACCGAACCCGATCGTAAATTCGCTGGTGATAATGCCGGACATGGAAAAACGATTGGAGGCGTTTGTTCGGGTCGCGCATGGCTTCGTGGTGTTTCCAGGCGGTGTTGGTACGGCGGAAGAAATATTGTATTTGCTGGGTATTCTGCTGCATCCGGATAATCGAGATTTGCCGTTGCCGATGATAATGACAGGCCCGCCGGAAAGTGAATCGTATTTCCGGCAGATCGATGAGTTTATTTCGGAGACGCTTGGTTCCGAGGCACAGAGGCGATATACAGTCATCATCGGCGATCCGGAAAAGGTAGCGCGCAAGATGTCAGAGGGTATCGATGAGGTCTGGCAGTTTCGTAAGAAGCGCGGCGATGCTTATTATTTCAATTGGCGAATGGTAATTGACGAAATTTTCCAGAAACCGTTCATTGCAACGCATGAGTCGATGCGTGCGATCGATCTGAGCAGCGATCTTCCCTTGCACATTCTGGCTTTAAATTTGCGCCGCGTTTTTTCAGGCATTGTGTCCGGCAATGTGCGGGATGACACGATGGCCGAGATCGAAAAACTGGGCCCCTTCGAAATCCGCGGTTCCAGGCGACTGATGAAATTGCTCGATGGGTTGCTGACAGATTTTGTTATTCATGGTCGCATGAAGCTGGCAAGTGAATCTTATGCACCTTGTTACCGGGTGACGAGTTAGCCCGGCCACTCGTAAAATGTTCGGGCTGGCGCTCGGCTGTCTGCCGATTTGTGCATCTGCGAGGTTTCGCATTTAGTTAAATAGTCTGGCCAGTGCCCTGAAGGGGCCTTCTTCATTAAGTAAAAAGACACAGTAACATATTGATCTTTATATAAAAAATGGCTTACTGCATTGTGATGCAGTTCCTGTGCCCGGGAACCTGTGCCACGTAGCATCTGTGCATAGGACTAGAAGAGCAGACGCTTATGCAGGACAGCAAAGAAATTACCTGGGCCAGTGATTCCAGCGCTGAAGCGGCAGACGAACCGGAAGCAAACGATCGCGCGAATAGTATGCATGCCGGTGACAAAGCCGACTCGGATGGCTGGCAGCAATATCGCAGATGGATTTCTAAAGCACCCGCACCGCGCACTCGTCGTGCCAGCGTTGACTCGTCGCTTTATACATGGAAAGGCTATCGCGATTGGGCTGAACAAGTTAAACGAAACTGGTTCGATAGCTAGTATTCTGTTCCGCAAACAAGCTGCTCAGCTTAAGTCAAACCTGAAACACCAATTCCATTGCTAATTCTTGACGCCACGTGACACGGATCACAGGTGATTCTGTGCGAGACATTTCGTACACGCAATTTATTGTGGCTTGTACACAAGCGATGACTAAGTCCGCAAAAAAGTTCGAACGGGTTCTCTCTTTTACGAATTAGAAAGGGTTGCACAAGAGTTTCTAAAGCAAGCTGTGATCTGCCTCACGGCGAATGCCAATTGAGGGGACTATAGTTCCACCTAATGGACTACACCTAAGAACATGGAAGTATGTCAAACAAGTGCGTACATAATGAATCACCGGTAACGGCGCTCAAGGACGAGTCAGCACGTCAACGGTGGGCACTGTTCCATCGCGCAATCGCACATGCGAAGCAATCGAATGTCAGCGCCATGCAGGACACGGATTCAGATGCAGGTGAGACCAAGCGCCCGGGACCAACTCTTTCGATTGTCAGATAACGTGCGGAGAGCACTCAGCTGATGGAATGCCTGGTCCAGTTTCTTGACGATCTCGAAGATCTGTTTTACGCCGCCGCTCTGAAGGCGGAGCGCATCCGCCAGGCATTTCGATTCTTCCTGTTCCTGGCTACATCAGCCGTATTGCAGCTGTTCGGCATCTTTATTGCACTTTGGAATCCTCCGCTGGCCGTGGCCGTGGTCTCGCTGCTGGCGGTCGGCATGCTGTTTCGGGGCGTGGTTGGTCCGTCGCCCGACGCAATCGCCGACTAGTTCAACGTTTCCAGTTCGGAATCGTCTCAGCAAAGCTTGAAAATCCCGGTGGAGCCACTATCTTGTCTGTCGGCACGAGCGGCGTAATGCTGCACCAGGATTAAGCTGATTCAGGAGTGAGACCAGGTGAGTGACAAGAACGGCCAGGAGACCCTGGGGTTTCAGGCCGAAGTCCGGCAGCTGCTGCAGTTGATGATTCATTCGCTGTACAGCAACAAAGAGATTTTCCTTAGAGAGCTGATTTCAAACGCCTCCGACGCCGCCGACAGACTCCGGTTTGAGGCGCTGGCATCGCCTGCATTATTGAAAGATGACCCGGACCTGCAAATCGTGGTGGCTTTCGACGCCGGCAGCAAAACGCTTTCCGTTACCGACAACGGTATCGGCATGTCTCGCGAAGAGTTGATCGAAAACCTGGGCACGATAGCCAAATCCGGGACAGCCGAATTCCTGCAACAGATGACCGGCGATAGTCAGAAGGACGCCAGGCTTATCGGTCAGTTTGGAGTTGGCTTTTACTCTGCCTTCATCGTCGCCGACAAAGTTGAAGTGGCAACGCGCAGGGCTGGCCTTGAATCGCGCGACGGCGTCCGTTGGGAGTCTGATGGAAAAGGCGAATTTACTGTCGAGTCTGCGGATATCAATAAACGCGGCACAACCGTGACCTTGCATTTAAAGGACGCCGAATCAGAGTTCGCCGATGAACTCCGCCTCGATTCACTGATTCGAAAATTTTCCGACCACATCGGATTTCCGGTGCTGTTGCAGAACCTCGGTGAAACGGACAGCGAGCCCAAAACAGTAAATGCAGCGACTGCGTTATGGACTCGTTCGCGCTCCGATATCGGCGAGGACGAGTACAAGGAGTTCTACAAACACATTGCCCACGATTTTGTCGATCCGCTTTGCTGGAGCCACAATCGGGTTGAGGGAAAAAGGGAATACACGAGTCTCCTCTATATTCCTGCAAGGGCACCGTTCGACCTGTGGAACAGGGATGCGCCGAGGGGGCTCAAGTTGTATGTGCAGCGTGTTTTCATCATGGATGAGGCGGAACAATTCCTGCCATTGTACCTGCGATTCGTCAAAGGGATCATCGACTCAGCGGACTTGCCGCTGAATGTGTCCCGGGAACTCCTGCAGCAAAACCCTGAACTCGACGCTTTGCGTAGCGCGTTGACGCGGCGCGTGCTGGATATGTTGCAAAAGATGGCGGCGAACGAAGCTCAGGATTACGAAAAATTCTGGGGCGAGTTTGGGCAGGTTTTCAAAGAGGGCCTGGTTGAAGATCAGCAGAATGCTGAAAAGCTTGCCAGGCTGCTGCGATTTGCATCGACACATACCGATTCTGCCAAACAGGATCAGTCATTGTCTGACTACGTCGCTCGTGCTGGCGAGGGTCAGGATAAGATTTACTACGTCCTCGGAGACAATTTCGAAACTGTAAGTGCAAGCCCTCATCTCGAGCAATTGCGCGAGAAGGGTCTTGAAGTATTATTACTCTACGACCGCATCGATTCCTGGATGGTCGATCACTTGCCGGAATTCGAGGGCAAGACGTTTCAGGATGTTGGCCGTGGACAGCTCGCGCTGCCTGATGGCGATGGTCAAATCACGCAAGAGGCATTGAACGATGAGAACAAGCCGCTGCTGAAAAAGATCAGGAGAACGCTTAAAGATAGGGTTGAAACGGTCAATATCAGTCAGCGTCTCGTCGGCTCACCTGCGTGCGTCGTTACCGGCGAGCAGGATCTGACACCGCAGCTGCGGCGCATACTCCAGGCTTCCGGGCAGGAATTGCCGAAATCCAAACCGATCCTCGAGATCAATATTGAGCACTCGCTGGTCAGCAGGTTGTCGGCCGAGGCCGATGATGAGCGTTTTCGTGAACTATCGAATATCGTGCTGGACCACGCTTTGCTGGCAGAGGGTGCGCAACTGTCGAACCCGGCTGAGTACGTGCGCCGGATCAACCAGCTGTTGCTGGAGATCGGGTCCGGCAATGCAGATCAGCACACATGAATCAAGATACCGACGCTAGTGCTGATCTCCGCTCGCGGCTGACCGACGACCAGTTCGAGGTCACGCAACACAAGAGTACCGAGCAGCCGTTTACCGGCAAATATGTCAATCACAAGGATGACGGCGTTTATCAGTGCGTCTGTTGTGGGGCGGAGCTGTTCAGTTCGGATCACAAGTATGATTCCGGTAGCGGGTGGCCCAGTTTCTGGTTACCGCTTGCCGGTGACAAGGTGCGTACAATCAGGGACGCGAGTCACGGCATGATCCGGGATGAGGTTGTTTGCGCCACCTGCGATGCACATCTTGGCCACGTTTTTGAAGACGGGCCAGAACCTACCGGGTTGCGCTATTGCATTAATTCTGCGTCACTCGAGTTTGACAAATCTTAAGTGACGCGCAATCAACAATTAACTCAAGGCACGAGAAATGAAATTAATTCGATTGGTCATTTGGCCCGGCATCGCGATGGCGATAACCGCATGCGGCAACTCGGGGATTGACGAAAACGCGACGGCGGGCAGGGAAGCAGCCGCTGAATCAGCTGCGTCCGGGACGGTTGCCATTGAGGTGATTGAAATTGTGCCAGGTCTGTCTATGCGGCTGCTGCGAGAGGGAACGGGAGCGGCGGCAGCGGTTGGCCACACGGTTGTCGTGCATTACACGGGTTGGCTTTACGATCGCTCCGCAGAGAATAATCGTGGTGACAAATTTGACAGCTCGGTCGATCGCGGCGTCCATTTTGAATTTCCGCTGGGAGCACGCCGTGTCATTCGCGGATGGGATGAGGGCGTTGTCGGCATGAAAATCGGCGAAATTCGCGAGTTGACTATCGCGCCGGAGCTAGCCTATGGGGACCGTCAGGCAGGCGCCCTGATCCCGCCCGGATCGACGCTCGTGTTTGAAGTCGAACTTGCTGGTTTGAAAGGCCTCGACGGCGAAGCCGCTGCCAAGCCCTGAGCAAGCCCGCATAAGTGACACGGTCAGGTCAGATTATTGTTTTCTGATGATGCAGGTCGCGAGCCTGTCCGATCCAGTCTTCGCGGTAAATACGGCTGCGAAACCCCTTCAGCTGCTGTGCAACACGATCGATTTCCTGTTCGCTGATCTCGGCTAACTGATTGAAAAGGAAGATGCCAAGATCGTTAAGTGTTTTTTCGATCGCAGGCCCCACGCCTTTTATCTGCTTCAGATCATCTTTGTCGTCGCCTGACTTAGGTTCGCCAGTCAACGAACCATCCTCGCTTTTTTGCGTGCCCGGGTCAGGCTCATCGGCCGTCCGGTCTTCATCGCCAACGAATCTGTCTGCGGCGAGAAGCTCATCAGCCAATGCGGTAAACGTCTCTATAGAGTCTGGCACTTGTTCCGTTTGCGCATCAGGCTCATCGGCCATCTTGTCTTCTTCATCAACGAATTTGTCTGCGGGGAGAAACTCATCATCCGATGTTGTCAGATTCTCTACCGCTTCACCCCCTTCTTCCGATACCGCGCCATCGTCGATCTGGTCCTGCAATACGGACACTGCATGAGTTGACGTATCCGAGTGCGGCTCGTTCGACGCCTCCAGGCCATCCGGCAAGGTACCAGCGTCAATTGGCTCAATTCGGGTCTGATTCGATTGGGCCATTTCTTCGAACGATTCGATTCTTGCCCTGGCCTTTACCAACTCTTCCTCGAGTTCCCGTGCCTGTCTGTCACGCTCCTGAAATTTTTCAACCAGCGGCGGTACACGATTTTGCCAACTAGTCAGTTCGCGGCTTAAATGGAAAATCTTGTCATCTTTTTCCTTGAGCTCGCTGGTGGAACTTTTGTTCTGAATTTCACGGTTTTCGACAGCGTCTTTGAGCTTGTCGCGCTGCGCGATCGTAAGCTCCAGCTTTTTCCGAAAATCATTAATATGGGTTTTCATTTCATCGCGCCGCTGAAATGACTCCTTGAGGGAATCAGATAATTCCTTGGCGCGATTAATCGAGTCTTTGTGTGAGGCCTGATACTGGCTGATTTGTTCCATCAGGCCCTTATTCTGCTCGGCGAGACGATCTAGCTCGGCCTGTTGTGACTCCAGCTGGTCCTGCCAGCCGGCATTGATCGCAATCTTTTCTTTCGCGGAGCGCTCACCCCGGAAAATCGAGCCGAGTACGACGCCCACGACCAGCGTGAGGGCCAGTAGTCCGATGTGTATGGCAGTTAGCTCAGGCATCGCTTATTTCCTTTGAACCTGGTGTACGTCGACACTGACTTTATGAGGCCAGGCGAATCCGATCCATATCCTCAAGTACCTCGCTAATCTGATCAACCGCCCAGTCAATTTCGTCGCGGCGGATAATAAGCGGTGGCGCGAGCCGCACAACAGTCTCATGAGTTTCCTTGCTCAGCAATCCGCGCTCCATCAGCGCTTCGCAGATTTCCCTGGCACTGGCGAGCGCCGGGTCAATCTCGATACCGACGAACAATCCACGACCTCTGATTCCGCTAATCAGCGGGCTGTTGAGTCCATGTAATTTTCCCATCAGGTAGTCGCCCATTTCTTTGCTTCTTTCGGGCAGCTTTTCTTCGATCAGGATTTTCAGTGCTTCCAGGCCGACAGCGGATGCCAGCGGGTTGCCACCGAAAGTACTGCCATGATCGCCGGGGGTGAACACTTCCATGACTTCGCGCTTCGACAGGAACATCGAAACCGGTAAAATGCCGCCGCCGAGCGCCTTGCCCAGGATCAGCCCATCCGGCACTACCTTCTCATGGTCACAGGCAAGCAGGCTGCCGGTACGACCCAGTCCGGTTTGGATCTCGTCAGCGATTAGCAGCACATTGTGCTTGCGGCAGATTTCCTGGCAGGTCTTCAGGTAGCCCTCCGGCGGCACGACGATGCCGCCCTCTCCCTGGATCGGTTCAACAAGAAACGCTGCTGTGTGCGGCGTGATCAGTTTTTCAAGCGCCTCGGCGTCGCCGTACTGGGCCAGCTTGAAACCGGCGGGATAAGGACCAAAACCATACTGGTATTGTGGCTCGTCCGACATTGCGATAATCGTTATCGTGCGGCCATGGAAATTGCCGGTGCAGGCAATGATTTCCGCTTTGTCCGTATCGATACCCTTGACCTCGTAGCCCCATTTGCGCGCCGCTTTGATTGCGGTTTCCACGGCTTCGGCGCCAGTGTTCATCGGTAGCGCCATGTCCTGCCCGGTCAATTCGCAAGCGAGCTTCAGAAATTCGCCGAGTTGGTCCGTGTAATAGGCCCGGGAAACGATGGTCAGTTTTTCGACCTGTTTTTTCACGACCTCGACCAGGCGCGGATTCGCGTGCCCATGACTCACGGCGGAATAGGCGCTCATCATGTCGAGGTATTTCTTGCCGTTCTCATCCCAGACGAATACGCCATTCCCACGTGACAGCACAACGGGCAGCGGATTGTAGTTATGCGCGCAAAACTTGTTTTCCAGCTCGATAGTCGATGACATGTGTTTCACTTTCCAGAAATCGGGTGTTTCGCGCCCCGGGCACACAGGGGCTGCATAAGGTTATAATTTTACGCCAATATCGGCCTGACTGGCCAGCGATCGCAGTTGCTTTCTATCGTTGGCGTCGAGGCCGGTTCGGATTCCCGGCGACAATCTCAGGCACTGAGGATAGGATTGTCCGCCAGCGTACGGGTCCAAATCACAGCGGAATCAGCGAATGCCAGGATTGCGAAGGTCACAGAAGCTTGAGCTGGATGGACCGGCGGGCAAACTCGAGGCGCTGCTCGAAGCATCGCAGGATACGGAGGTGGTTGGTTGCGCCGTTGTTTGTCATCCACATCCACTGCACGGCGGCACGATGCAAAACAAAGTTGCCCATACCCTGGCGCGCAGCTTCATCAGGCAGGGATTCATTGCACTGCGCTTCAACTTTCGTGGCGTTAATGAAAGTGACGGGGAGTTCGATGAAGGCAGGGGTGAACTCGAAGATGTATTTGCAGCAATGGATTGGTTATCCGATAATTACCCGGACCTGCCGCTCTGGAATGCCGGGTTTTCTTTTGGCGCCGCAATCGCCGTTCGCGCTTCCGTCGTGCGGAGGCCTGCGGGACTTATTAGTATTGCGCCCGCAATATCGCGGTTCACAAAATCCCTGTCGTCTCAGCCGGAATGTCCATGGCTGATTCTGCAGGGCGGTCAGGATGAACTGGTCGCTGTCGATCAAACTGTCGCATGGGTGAACGAACTCGACCCGGGGCCGGAGCTGCAAATACTCGAGGGCGCTGAACATTTCTTTCACGGCAAGCTTACGCTGTTGCGCGAGGCTGTGGAGGCGTTTATCGCTCGACACACGCAGGAGCCCGTCGGGCGATCTTCGTTTGGCCAACGTGGTGGATTCAACCTTAGCAAACATTGAAGGCATGTTTCTTGAACATGCCTTCAATGTTTGTCGCCCGGTCGCCCGGGCTCCTGCGAATCCTTATCTCTGAATCGGCGAAAAAAAACCGGGAAATATGCCCTGTGTTTTAGTTTGTGATGAACTGGCGCTTAAAGCGAACGTCGACTGACTTGTTGACACCTTCCGGGGTGATCGTGATGTCGAAAATCAGGGTTTCGTGATTGGCAACCGAAGTTTCCCCGACGTAATAGATGGCGTCGCCTTCCGTGATCGTGCGCATCGTTACGTTCTTGAGTTGCCCGGTCAGGTTGACCGTTTTGACCGTGACCTCGGCGGTTACCGCTTTGTTCGTGCCTTTTTCGAGTACCGATACGGTCAACATTGCACGGTTCTTGCTGCGTACGAAATCATAGGCCCGCGCCACTTCCGGTGGCAAATTATCCGTAGACTGTGCGCTGAAATGAACGATATGCTCACCAATATCCACCGATGTCGCGCCAGCGGGCTCTGCCTCAGGCACTGTCGCGTCAGTGGCAGGTCCACCGCAAGCAACAAGTAACGACACACATGACAGAGTGATGACTGTTTTAATTTTTCTCATGCTCTGCGTTCCCTTGTCGGGTAAAGCAACTCACCTGTAGACTATAGCCCATCGGCGACGCTTGTCCTATGCCCAGTCTGCCCTATCCGTTGGTTAAAACGCCAATGATCGTTGCGGATTGATCTTTAGTGTTTCGGTCTGGCGATTCTGACCCCATCGATCCTAGAAATTTAGTTTCATCTCTCTGAGCCAGGACGGCAGATCTGCCGGCTTCGAAATCACGAAAGTCTTGCTGCGCTGCGCTGCGCCACCGGTCAATGCAATACGTGACGGAGGTACGCCGAATTCCCTGGCCTGCTGCCGGATGACATCTTTGATTTGCCTTGCCACCGGTGGGTGGGGCAGTGGTCTTGGTACGCAGCCGTCCATTCCTCACCCCCTGGATTTCACTGCGGCTGCCGCGCGGCTGCACAGGAACCGCAACGACCAGGCTGCGTTTCGAACCTTTTCTGCCAGCGTCGAATCGCCCCGTTAAAACTCAAATTGGAATCGGCCTGTACGTTTGCAGGACTATTTCTGCAGCTTTCAAAAGTACGATTGCGAAAATCGGCGAAATATCGAATCCACCGATCGCGGGAACGATGCGGCGAAACGGACTGAGCACTGGCTCTGCCATCGTATTCAGCAGCGCGGTCATCGGGTTGTAGTTTTGCGGCGCCACCCAGCTCAATACGACCTTGATCAAAATAACGATGAAGAAAAGATTGAGACTCTGGATGGCAAGTTCAAGAATCGCCGTAATCGCAATTGGCAGGGTTCCCACATGGAGCCCTCTTAGTGCGAGCAGCACCAGCACCAGCAGAAACTCGAGTATGTAGGCAACCAGGATCGTCGACGTGTCAAGACGGCCAATCGGCGAAATAAATCGCCTTACCGGTATTACCAGCGGAGAGGTTATTCGCAAAATGCCCTGAGCGATCGGATTGCGGAAATCTGCCCTCAAAACCGGCAGCCAAAAACGCAGCAGAAGCAACAGCAGGTATAGCTGCACCAGCGTTTTTACGATGAAGTATATAGCCTGAGTCATTGCGATTTTCTTGTCTAACTTGCGGCAGCTTCTTTAGCTAGCTCGGCAGCCCGTCGCTCGGCCGCGTCGATAGCGTCGGCAAAGATACCACGAACATCCGCTGCATCGAGTTGTTCAAACGCGGCCGTCGTGGTGCCGCCTGGTGAGCGCACACGTTCGATGAGCGATGACATCGATACCGTTTCGGCGGAGGCAAGCGAGGTTGCCCCGCGCGCGGTCTCGACCGCAAGCGTGCGGGCAGTTTCCGGGTCGATGCCGGACTTGATGCCGGCCTCGATCATGCAATCGATAAGCAAATAGAAATATGACGGGCCGGTGCCGGATATTGCTGTAACAGCGTCCATTTTCGATTCACTGTCCAGCCAGACGACCTGGCCAACTGCCGTCATGATTGTTTCGGCAATGTTGCGTCCCGAATCACTGGTTCGGTCGTTAGCAAACAGCGCCGATATCCCCTGGTCGATTAGCGCTGGCTGATTGGGCATTACCCGGACGATGGACAAGCCTCCCCCTAGCCATCGATCGATGTCATCGATTTTCGGACCCGCGGCAATCGACATGATCAATGGCCGTAATTGTTGGACGACATCCGCGAGATTCTCGCAAACCGGCTTCAGAATTTGCGGTTTCACGGAAAACAAAAGGATGTCTGCCGCCGCGGCGACCGTTTGGTTTTCTTCGGTCACCAGGATGCCGTAGAACTCCTTCCGCAAAAGATCGCATTGCACGGGCAGGGGTTCGGCAATCATCAGATCTGTCGCATGCATACCGCCGCGCAGGAGTCCCCCGGCAATCGCCCGTCCCATGTTGCCACCGCCGATTAGCCCTACTTTGGTATCGATCATTCTCTGGCACCGAAAATTGCAGTTCCCACCCGGACGATGGTTGCGCCCTCCATGATTGCGGCAGCATAGTCTGCTGTCATGCCCATGGAAAGTGTATCCATTTGCATTCCGGACCTGTTCAGCGATTCCATGAGCGCCCGTAGCCTGGCGAAGGGTCGTCGCTGTTCTTCAAAATCGTCCCGGATCGCCGGCAGGCACATGAGGCCGCGCAGCCGGAGGCGGGGCAGCTCGGCCACCGCCGCCGCCAGATCCGCCACCTCGGCGGCTGCTACACCGGATTTATTGTCTTCGGCATCGATATTGACCTCGATACAGACATTCAGGGCACCAGCATGGCAGGGCCGCTGGACGCTCAGGCGGCGTGCTATCTTGAGCCGGTCAACGGTGTGAACCCATAGAAAATGCTGGGCTACAGATCTTGTTTTGTTGGCTTGGAGACGGCCGATGAAATGCCAGATAGCGTCGGCCCGGTCGACTGCGGCGATCTTTTCCAGTCCCTCATGGACAAAATTCTCGCCGAAATCCCGTTGTCCGGCGGCGTAGGCCTCGAGAACGGCCGCGGCGGGTTTCGTTTTGCTGACCGCCAGGAGCCGGATTTGGCCCGCCGATCTCCCTGCGTCAGCGGCGGCTTTTGCCAGCAAATCTCGGATTTTGCGAAAGTTTTCCGTGACTTTTATCACGTTTTGCTCCGACTGCTCCGCTATACTAAGTAGCCATCAGGTCCGGGTTATGGTAAGTCGGGTCAGTTGCATCCAGAGGGAGACATATGGCCGTCGACGTTGCCCAATTGTTATCGTTCACGGTGAAGAATAACGCATCCGATTTGCACCTTTCTGGTGGCGTGCCACCCATGATTCGCGTCGATGGCGACATCAAACGCATTAACATGCCGGCACTGACCCACAAAGACGTCAATAGCATGGTGTACGACATCATGAATGACAAGCAGCGGAAGGACTACGAAGAATTTCTGGAAACCGATTTCTCGTTTGAAATTCCGAAGCTCGCCCGTTTTCGCGTCAATGCTTTCAACCAGAACCGTGGTTCAGCTGCGGTGTTCAGAACCATTCCCTCGGAAATCCTGTCGCTCGATGATCTGGGCGCGCCGGCCATTTTCAAGGATATAGTGATGCATCCGCGCGGCCTCGTTCTGGTAACCGGGCCGACCGGTTCCGGTAAGTCGACCACCCTGGCGGCGATGGTCGATTACATCAACGACAACAAACCAGATCACATCCTCACGATCGAGGATCCGATAGAATTTGTTCACGAATGCAAAAAGTCGCTCATCAATCAGCGCGAAGTACATCGTGATACGCTCGGATTCAACGAGGCGCTTCGTTCGGCATTGCGTGAAGACCCGGATGTGATCCTGGTTGGCGAGCTACGTGACCTTGAGACAATTCGTCTGGCGTTGACCGCGGCAGAAACCGGTCACCTGGTATTTGGGACGCTGCACACCAGTTCAGCGGCAAAAACAGTTGACCGCATCGTCGATGTGTTTCCGGCAGCTGAAAAGGAAATGGTTCGGGCGATGTTATCGGAGTCGCTGCGAGCGGTCATCTCGCAGACTCTGATGAAGAAGATCGGTGGCGGACGAATTGCGGCGCACGAGATCATGATTGGCACGCCGGCGATCAGGAACCTGATTCGCGAAGGCAAGATTGCCCAGATGTATTCCGCGATTCAGACCGGGCAGGGTTCGGGAATGTATACGCTCGACCAGAATTTGTCCGAACTGTTGGCCAAGGGCCTGATCAACAAGGAAGAGGCCAGGTACCGCGCCGCCAATAAAGACAATTTCTAGAGCGTCAAAGTCTTCAGGACGTACCGAGAGGAGAATCGTTAAATGGAACGCGAACAGGCAGTCCGACTGATGCAAAACCTGCTGAAGAAAATGGTTGAAAAAGAAGGCTCAGACCTGTTCATCACTTGCGGCTTTCCCCCTGCAATTAAAGTTGACGGCACGATTCACAAGGCTACCGATGAGCCTTTGTTGGCTGATCAGTCGGCGATGATGGTTCGCTCCATCATGAACGATAAACAGGTCAAGGAATTCGACGCTACCAAAGAATGTAACTTTGCCATCGCACCGCAAGGTATCGGCCGCTTCCGCGTTAGCGCATTCATACAGCAGGGCATGGTAGGCGCTGTGCTGCGTACGATTAAGACCGAGATTCCAACTCTGGCAGGCTTGAATTTGCCACCGATTCTCAAGGACGTTGTCATGAACAAGCACGGTCTTGTGATCGTGGTCGGCGGCACGGGTTCTGGTAAATCGACGACACTCGCAGCGATGATCGGGCATCGGAATGAAAACTCGAAGGGCCACATTGTTTCGATTGAGGATCCGGTGGAATTCGTGCATCCGCATAGGGGCTGCGTGATTACACAACGTGAAGTTGGCGTGGATACCGAGAGCTGGCATGCGGCATTGAAAAACACGCTGCGCCAGGCGCCGGATGTCATTCTGATCGGCGAGATCCGTGACCGCGAAACGATGGAATACGGCATCCAGTTTTCTGAAACCGGTCACCTTTGTCTTGCGACCCTGCATGCCAACACCGCTAACCAGGCGCTCGATCGCATCATCAACTTCTTTCCCGAGGAACGTCGTACGCAGTTGCTGATGGATCTGTCACTCAATACCAAGGCGTTCATTTCGCAACGCCTGATTCCGCGGGAATCGGGCGTCGGCCGGGTAGTCGCCATGGAAATCATGCTGAATTCGCCACTCATCGCCGACCTGATATTCAAAGGCGAGGTCGGGCAGATCAAGGAGATCATGGCCAAGTCCACGCGTCTCGGCATGCAGACCTTCGATCAGGCGATTTTCTCGCTGTATGAGGACGGTGACATATCCTATGAAGAAGCAATGCGTAATGCTGACTCGAAGAACGAACTCAGATTGCGTATCAAGCTTGAAAGTAAGCGCGAGTCTTCGATTACAGCTCAGCAGTCGGAAAGCCTGAAGATTGTGGAAGAAGATTCTGCTCAGTCATTCTGAGCAATTCCTAAAGGGACTGCATAGCGCATGAATGTCAAGCCGCTGTTCAAGCTGATGGTCGAAAAAAAAGCGTCGGACCTTTTTTTCGCGCCGTTTGCTCCGGCTAAAATCAAAATCGACGGCAAAATAATGCCGGTGAATAAACTCGAAATGACGCCAAAAATGGTCAAACAGGCGGCAATTGAGTTGATGGATGACGAACTGCTTGAGACGTTTACGCGCGAACTCGAAGTCGACTTTGCAATTTCGGAACCAGGCCTGGGCCGTTTCCGTGTCAACGTTTTTCATCAACGCGGCAACGTAGCTATGGTTCTGCGGTACATCACCGCAGAATTACCGACGCTCGAAGAACTCGGTATGCCCGAGCAAATGAAAGAACTGATCATGCTTCGCCGTGGGCTGATCCTGATGGTGGGCGCAACGGGTAGCGGTAAGTCAACGACGCTTGCGGCGATGATCAATTATCGCAATGAAAATACGTCGTCACACATCATTACGATTGAGGACCCGATTGAATTCCTGCATCCGAACAAGCAGTCAATCGTTAATCAGCGCGAGATTGGCATCGATACGAAATCGTATGCGCGGGCACTGAAAAGCGCGATGCGCGGCGCACCGGACGTGCTGCAGATAGGTGAGATCCGAGATCGCGAATCGATGCAGTCAGCCATCGACATGGCAGGTACCGGTCATCTCGTTCTCGGCACCTTGCATGCGAACAACGCACCAGAAACGCTTGATCGCATCATCAACATGTTCCCTGTGGAACAGCATGCACAGATCTTCATGGATATGGGACACTACCTCCGTGCGATCCTTTCACAGAGGCTCGTTCGTTCGCGCACCGGCAAACGCGTCGCTGCTGTCGAATTGATGCTCAACACGCCGCATATCAAGGATCTGATCCTGAAGGGTGATATCCCCGCGGTGAAGGAAGCGTTGAAGGACAGTTCCGAAAAAGGCATGCAGAACTTCGACGAGGCGCTGCTCGCGCTATACAAGGACGGCACGATTACGCTCGAAGAGGCGATGTCGCAGGCGGATTCTCGCTCCAACCTCGAGGCCAAAGTCAACTTCGGGGGTTAAAAAGCCCTCAGCTGGGGTGATACGCTCTAGTTTGGTCGTAATACTCCCCGGCCCGGGGTCCAGGGCACACCTGCCGCATCAAGTGCGCGCTTGAGCGCCTGGTACTCATTTTCGATCAGAGCGGTTAACATCGGTCCGATTTCCGCATAGGCATCCCCTGCGATCGCAAACGAATCTCTTTGTGTCCGGGTCGGGCCGTATGCGTTGCCGTTGGCGTCGTAGGAGGCGTATCGCAGGCGATCACGCACCGGCATCAAACCGGGGTCGCTGAAGCTGCCACGAGTTTCGTTGCCTCTCAGGCGATCACGAACCTGGCTGATGCGTTGCTGAAGCGAATTTGCCTGCGCATAAAAGGCCATGTCGGCGGTCGAATTTTGCAGCGTCTCTTTTATCGCGTCCAGTTGTGTCAGCACTTCATCGATTGAGCTCAAGGTGCCGCTCACAGCTCGCTGCATTTCGTCGACCTGCCGTGAAAACGCGATGCGCTGTTCCTGGGAAGATCCAGGCAGCGTCGGTTCGCGGATGGAGACCACCTCAAATTGTTCGCTTTGCCCAAGGTTCATCAACTCACCGCCGACACGCTGATACATTGCCACCTGGTACGTTCCCGGCGCCACAAGCACGCCGGTCGGGTTCGCAAACTCGTTACGCTCCTCCTCCGGTGTCCAGGGATCAACGGCGGGATACCGTAGGTCCCAGGCGACACGATGAAAGCCGGCCTCGACCGGACCTTCGATATGGCGGATGACATTACCGTCGCTATCAGAAACCGTGAGAATAATCGCGGGCGCATCCTCGCGCTCTTCCTCATCAACGCGATCCCAGCTCGGAAAATCGACATCCTCGTTTTGCTCGAGCTGTTCCCTTTCGTCCTCCTGCCGCTGTTCTTTAAGACTTCGAAGTCGCTCAGGCAGGTAGTATGTGAAGTTCGCGCCAAAAGCTGGATTTGAAGCAACAAAATAACTGTGGCCCTGGCTGTCGACACAACCGGTGCGTGCGCATGACAGCGGCCGTCTCTGTACGTACCAGTGCGCCCGGCGCACCGGAAACAGCACGGTGTCGTTTTGCAGAATTTCGATAGTGATGTTACGCAGTGGCGAATAGTCATCGAGAATGTAGAAGCTGCGCCCAAAGGTTGCGCCAACCAGGTCATTCTCACGCGTCTGTATGACGAGATCGCGAAATGCAATCGTAGGTGCGCCACCTGACAGTCTGGTCCACTGGCCACCGGCGTTCACTGTAAAAAAAACTCCGGTCTCGGTACCAACGAAAAGAAGACTGGGATTGACGTGATCTTGCACCACGCGCCAAAGAATATCGCGCTCAGGCAAGTTGGCGGCAATGCTGCGCCAGCTCTTGCCGCGATTCTCACTCTTTAATATATACGGAGAGTAATCACCGCTCTTGTGATCATCAACGACGATATAGACGGAATCTGCGTCATGCAGGTCTGCCTTGATGTCGTTGACGAAGAAATTGTCCGGAACGCCCGGCAGGCTATCGACGCGCCGCCAGTTGGTACCACCGTCTTCGCTGATCTGAATAAGACCATCGTCCGTGCCTGCATACAGAAGTCCCGCGACGAGCGGTGACTCAGACAGGGAGGTGATCGTGTTGTACCGCGACATCGCCGACAGATCCCAAATGGCATCAAAACTCCAGCGTCTCTCCATGAGCGGTTGCTGAAGACGCTCCTCATTTCGGGTCAGGTCGCCGCTGATGGCTTGCCAGGAGTCACCGCGATTGTCGCTTCGCCACACGCGATGCGTTGCGTGGTAAAGCCGCTGCGGATTGTGCGGGCTGATCAGGATCGGTGCGTCCCAGTTCACGCGCTCGGCCTCTTCGCCAGCGGCCGGTAGCGGTTTGATGTAAACACTTTCGCCGGTGCTGTGGTCGTAACGGGTCAGATTCCCTTCCTGCCAGTTCGCGTAAATGATATTGGGATTGGTCGGGTCCGCGGCTGATTGATGGCCGTCCGCGCCCAGGGTCAGGTACCAGTCCTCGTTGCGTATGCCGATGACGTTGTTCGTGCGCGAGGGCCCGCCGAAACTACTGTTGTCCTGCGTGCCGCCAAAGACATTGTAGAACGGTTCGTCGTAGTCCACGGAGACCTTGTAAAACTGCGTAACCGGCATATTTGCGATGAAGCGCCAGGTCTCGCCGAGGTCAACGCTCTCGTAGACGCCACCGTCGTTACCGACGAGCAGGTAGTCCTCGTCGGTCGGATGAAAGGCCATCGCATGATGGTCAGTATGTTTCTTATCGGAACTTGTTCTGACGAAATCCCTGCCGCCATTTTCCGTCGTATGCAGGTGCACGTCCATCTGGTAGACGCGATCAAACTTGTGTGGGCTTGCGAATATTTCCTGGTAATAATGTGGTCCGGTGCCGCCCGAGAGATAGTCGTTCTGCTTCTCCCAGGATTCGCCGCCGTCTTCTGAGCGGAAGAAACCACCCTCACGATGCGCGAGTTCAATCGTTGCGTAAACGACATCAGGATTCTGTGGAGAAATTGCTAAGCCGATTTTTCCTTTGTCTTCCTTTGGTAATCCTTCAGTCAATTCACGCCAGGTTGCGCCGCCATCTGTCGATTTATGAATGCCCGAGCCGGGACCGCCGTCCAACAGCACCGCAACATTTCTGAAGCGCTGCCAGGAAACCGCGTAAACGATGTCTGGATTGCGTGGGTCAAGGTGTACCTCGGAAACGCCCGTGTACTGATCATCGATATCGGTATTGCCGAGACCATCGCCAAGAATCTTGTCCCAGCTTTGACCGCCATCCGTCGATTTGTAGAGACCACGCTCACCGCCGCCGGACCAAAGTGGTCCTTGCGATGCGACGTAAACGGTGTTGGAGTCGCGCGGATCAACCCGGATCATGCCGATATGTTCTGATGCGGTGAGACCCATGTTTTCCCAGGTTATACCGCCGTCTCGGCTACGATACACGCCCGCACCGTAGCCGACATGCCGGCCACTGATGTTTTCGCCGGTGCCTACCCAAATGGTGCTGGGGTTATTCGGGTCAAGGGTAATGCAGCCAATCGAATAGGTATCTTCGCCATCGAATACCGGCGTCCATGTCGTGCCGCCGTTTTCGGTCTTCCAGACGCCGCCGCTGCCAACCCCGACATACCAGGTGCTGGGATTGGTCGGATCGATCGCAATATCGGCAATGCGCCCGGACATAAGCGCAGGTCCGATGCTGCGAAATTCCAGCCCGGAAAAAGTTGCTTCATTGAATCCGGGTTCCGTTGCTTCCTCGTCCTGAGCCAGCGCCAGCAATGGCATCAAAAACACAAATAGTCCTGTTCGAACGATTCCATTCATGATTTCCTCCACCGATGTTTTTTTCTTGAGTCGATTACTGACTAAAACTATAGCAAATCAACGCCCCGTCGATCCCCCGGATACGGACTACATTGAGTCGGCGTTACAATCGGGCTTTGCCTAAGAAGGGGATACACCATGTCTATTCAGGACTGGGGCGCAACCGGAGAATTAGTGGGGTGCGTCGTAGTTATCGCCACCCTTGTGTACCTTGCTTTACACGCCCGTCAGAACACCCGAGCAATTCGCCTAAGTACGAGTCGCTCGGTTACGGAGGATTTTCGCGGCATGTTCGCGCTCATGTCGAAGCAAAGCGGATTGTCAGAGGTAATTCACAACAGGGGCCAGTGATCCAAGTAGCATCAGCAGTGCTGAGAAAATGCGTTATTGGGGTTTCCACGGGAACTTCATGTACGCATTCGAGAATGCCTGCATTCAATTGACGGAGGACGCCTTGGATTCCAGTCATTGGTCGGGGATGAAACGAATGGCGATTGATTAAACTTCGGTGCCGGGTTTTCAGGAACATTGGCCACACAGAAAGCATTGGTATTCTGAGGATTTCCAGCAATGCATGGAAAATGAGATATTACAGTCAGACGCATAAGCTGGGGAGTACTAGCGGGATCGATCTGGCAAAATTCAGCGCTATTCATTGACCGGCCGGCCCGCCGCTACCAATGTCAATATTATGAAACGATATAAGACAGTGGATGACTACATTGCGAATGCAGAAAAGTAGCAGGACGAACTCGGGCGCCTCAGGGAAATTCTGCAGTCCACCGAACTGACAGAGGACGTCAAGTGGGGCGTGCCATGCTACACCTACAACGGTCAAAACGTCGTCGGCATCGGCGGATTCAAATCCTACCTGGGCTTGTGGTTCTTCCAGGGAGCGCTATTAAAAGACAAGAAACACGTTCTCATTAACGCGCAGGAAGGCACGACGAAAGCACTACGGCAATGGCGCACGCAATCGGCAAAGGAAATCAAACCAGCGGCGATCAAGACGTACGTCAGGGAAGCGATCCAGTTGGTCAAGGATGGGAAAAAGATCGGCTCGCAAAAGAAGAAGCCGCTTGCGGTTTCCCCGAATTAAAAAAGCGCTGGCGAAGAATGCCCCGACACGAAAAGGCTTTGCAAATCTGCGGCCCGGCCTGCAGCGGGAATACACGGACCATGTAGTGAGCGCCAAACGCGATGAGACAAAAACAAAAAGGATTGAGAAAATCCTGCCGATGATTGCTGCAGGCATTGGGCTGAACGACATATACCGCTAGGTCTGGGGGATGGTTTACTTAATTGGTCAGTGGTAACAGGGCCAATTAGGTAACCTGCCCCTTGAATCAGCCATTGCGATAGATGTAACTGTAGCCGTTAATCGCGGGTACGCCGCCCAGGTGCGCGTACAGGATCTTTGACTTGGTCGGGAAAAAGCCCTTCTTCACCAGATCGATCATGCCCTGCATGGATTTTCCCTCGTAGACCGGGTCGGTCATCATGCCTTCCAGCCTCGCGCACAGACGTATTGCATCGTTGGTTTCGTCTGATGGCACGCCATAGCTTGGGTAGGAGTATTCGGTTTTCAATACGACATCGTCTGCCGTGATGTCCTGGCCGAGTTCGACCAGGTCTGCTGTTTTTTGTGCGATGTCGAGCACCTGAGCATGCGTTTGTTCGGGTGTGCCCGACGCGTCGATGCCGATGACGTTCCGGGTTCGCCCGTCCCTGGCAAAGCCGACGACCATGCCCGCATGGGTTGATCCTGTGACCGTGCAGACCACGATGTAATCGAATTTGAAACCGAGTTCTCCTTCCTGTGCGCGGAGTTCTTCTGCAAAACCGACATAGCCGAGGCCGCCGAACTTGTGTACCGACGCCCCGGCAGGGATCGCATAGGGTTTGCCGCCCTTGTCCTTGATGTCTTCCAGCGCGGCCTCCCAGCTTTTGCGGATGCCGATATCGAATCCTTCGTCGACAAGCTCGATTTCGGCACCCATTACGCGGGACATGAGGATGTTGCCGACGCGGTCATATACGGCGTCCTGGAACGGCACCCAGCTTTCCTGCACAAGCCGGCATTTCATGCCGATCTTCGCCGCGACGGCTGCGACCTGGCGGGTGTGATTGGATTGCACCCCGCCTATTGTGACCAGCGTGTCGGTGCCGGATGCGATTGCGTCGGGCACGATGTATTCCAGTTTGCGAACCTTGTTGCCGCCGAATGCGAGACCGGAATTGCAATCCTCGCGCTTCGCATAAATCTCGACATTGCCACCGAGATGGGCGGACAGCCGCTCAAGTTTTTCGATCGGTGTGGGTCCGAAAGTCAGCGGGTAGCGTTCGAACTTCTCAAGCATGATCAGGCTTATGCGACCGGAAATACGGTCGCAGCATCGAACACGGGCCCATCTACGCATACTCTTTTCATTGCCGGTCCATCGTCAGTCTGCACGAGTACCGTGCAGCCGGCACAGCCGCCAACCGCGCAGGCCATGAATTCCTCAAGAGACACCTGGCAGGGCACATCGTATTGCCTTGCCATATCCGCCACCGCCTTCAGCATGGCAGTCGGACCGCAGGCAAAAACTTCGGTTTGCGCAAGTTCGTCCTGGTCCAGGCTGCTGAGCCACTCACACGCCAGGTCCGTGACATAGCCCCGGTAGACACCTGCAAAATCCGACAGGCTGGCGAGACGGGCAGGTACCTGCCACTCCTCAAGCAAAGGCATGGTGCTGGAGATTTCATCTGGCAGCCATTTGCTCGCGATCTCTGAATTCGTAAGTTGGAAAGGAAAGGGTATTTCGGATCCCATCAGAACGAGCGGCTGCCAGGTGGCGTCGCTGCCTGTCAGGGCCTCTGCGAGAAATACCATCGGTGGAATGCCGACACCGCCGCCAATGAGCAGGGATTTCGGGCGCTCGGGCGATGGCGTAAATCCGTATCCGATCGGGCCGATTACGCTCAACATGTCGCCTGTTTTTTTGCTTGCGAGGGCGCGCAGTCCCTCGCCGACAACTTTGTACAGAACCTCGATCCAGCCCTCGTCCGCATCAGTTCGCATGATGGAGAGCGGACGGCGCATCGGCATGGATTCGTCGCACTGGATATGGACGAAACTGCCTGCAGCAGCGTGTTCGGCGCACTTCGGAGCGGTGAGCCGGGTTATGAACTGTTCTCCGGGAAAGGATTTGACCGCGATAACTTCTGCGTCTTCGACAAACAGGGTCCCGCGGTTTTTTTGAGCTTTTTTTGTTGCCAGTCCGGTCGCGGTCACTGCCTTTCCATTGTTTCAACAACCGTGCTGAGAACGGCCATGCGGATAGCAACTCCATTTGTGACCTGGTCTGTAATTACGGAACACTGGCTGTCAGCAAGACTGGATTCAATTTCGATACCGCGATTCATCGGCCCGGGATGCATCACAATCGCGTCCGCCGCCGCAAGTTTCATGCGTTCGTGACTGATCCCAAAGTTGGCGAAATATTCATCAATGCCGGGAATGCCGTCGAGGCTGCCGATTCGCTCGCGTTGAATCCTGAGCGCCATGACCACATCCGCACCACGAATGCCCTCCTTCAGTCTGTGCAGAATGCTCGCTCCCGGAAAATCATCTGGGTCAGGCGCCAGTGCTTCGGGAGAGATCAGCCTTAACTCGCCGACCCCCATAATCATCAATCCCTCTGATGCCGAACGGGCGACGCGGGAATGAGCGATGTCGCCAACAATGGCGACAGTAAGATCTTCAAAATTGCCCTTGTGCTGGCGAATCGTCATGAGATCGAGCAGGCCCTGGGTCGGATGCGACACGCTGGCCTCGCCTGCATTCAAAATCATGACGTAATCATTCACGTTGCGCGCGATATAGGCGGGCACGCCGGCACTGGCATCTCGGATCACGAATACGTCGATCTGCATTGCCTGTAACGTATAAATTGTGTCGAGGATGCTTTCGCCTTTTTTGCGTGCCGATGTATTGACATCAAGGTTCAGTAAGTCGGCGCCGAGACGTGTGGCAGCAAGTTCGAAGGACGCGCGTGTGCGGGTACTCGGTTCGAAAAACAGGTTGCCAACGGTAACGCCCTTAAGCGCCTGCGAGCGCACCGCAGCTTGTCCGGGACGGCTCAGGAAGGTCTCCGCCCGATCAAGGAGATCCGTGATCTGGCGGCGATTCAGGCCGCGCAGCGTCAGCAAGTGGCGAAGGTGACCATCAGCGCTGAACTGCAGATCGGCGTCGTCGGCTACGCCACTCGTTTCAAAAAGCTCGGTTACTGACATCGCGGCGGAATACTACTCTGATTATGAATGTATTGGCTGACTAATTCCTGGTGAGCCACCTTTCCGCGATCAGTGTTGCAGCGGCACTGTCGATCATACCTTTCTTGATACGGCCTCGCAGTCCCAGGGCGCGCTCGGATTTCAGTAGCTCCCCGGCCTCAAGCGACGAGTATCGTTCGTCCTCAGTCTCGATGGGCCGGTCGAAGCGGGCGAGCTCGCGGATAAATCCGTTGACGCAGTTCGAGATTTCCGACGGAGATCCGTCTGCGCAGGCAGGCATGCCGACAATGATCCTGGCCGGCTGCCACTCAAGGATAAGCTCACCGATTGCGGTCCAGTCCGGCCCGTTCTCGCTGTTGTGTATGACGGCAAGTGGATTGGCGGAAGCTGTTACCTGTTGACCAACCGCAACGCCGATGCGCCGCAATCCGAAATCAAAAGCGAGAATTGTTTCAGGCGTGGCCGGCATGCGGAGACATCTGGCTGATATCGATGCCGATGGTCTCCGCTGCAACGCTCCATCGATCAGCAAATGGCACGTCGAAGATGATTTCCGGACTGGCCGGAACACTCAGCCACGTGTTGTGAAGCATTTCCTGTTCGAGTTGTCCTGCATCCCAGCCGGCGTAACCCAGTGCGACCAGCGATTTATCGGGACCAGACCCTGCAGCCATGGCATCGAGTACGTCGCGCGACAGGGTGAGCTGGATGTTGGAGGACACAGCGACCGAATTCTCGAACGACCCGTGCGGATTGTGCAAAACGAATCCGCGCATGCGCCCGACCGGGCCGCCGTCCAGCACCGGGGAACTGGCCTTGGACTGATCGGCGTGGTCCAGTGACAATTGCTCAAGCAGACCACCAAGATTCAGATTCATCGGCCGATTGATAATGATGCCAAGCGCACCCTCGGCGTTATGATCACAAACCAGGGTAACCGTGCTGTTGAAATTCGGATCGGCCATACCGGGCATGGCGATCAACAACTGATTACAGAGCGAATCCTCAAGTTCCATTACTTGAGTATAACCAATATTAATTGGTGCTTGCAGTCGACTCAATGCCGGTGTGGCTGAACTGCCACTTGTAGGCAAAGCGTAAGGTGTCGTAATCGACCCGTATTGCTTCCGGAAACGGATCAAATGGCGCGGCGCGACGCAGAATTTCGAGCGCAGCGTGGTCCAGGACGCTCGAACCGGAAGTCTGACGCACGATTACCTCCTGAAGCTGTCCCGATGCGCCGATAATTACTTCGAGCGTTGGGCTGCCGCTAATGCCATCGATAAGGCCTTGTTCGGGAAAGTATTTGACGCCAATGGCTTCGATTTTTCTTTTCCAGCGGTCCAGGTATGGAGCAATCCTGGATTCCCGTGTGTTCACGCTGGTTACAAGTTCACGGGGACTGGAGTCGTGGATCGCTACGTCAGCTAACTCTTTCTGCGGCAACGGCAACGTGATCTCGATGCCGGCCGCCATTGCGATAGCGATTGATTCATCGGGCGTGGGATCGTCGCGCGGCTTGTCCATTACCTCGGGATTTTGTTTTGAGCGGGTTGTCAGGACCTGGTCTGCCGATTCATCCAGAAAAACGGATTCTTCGAGGCTATCGCCATTCTCATCGCCGGGATTATTGATCGGTACGATGCTCTCGGCGCGCGCGCTGGGATTTGCCTGCTCCCTGGTATTACCAACACCTTCCTGGTTTGCCTGCGCAAGATAGTCCGCTTTGTCCGGTTTCAGGACATTCTGCTCGGGGTTAGCGACAATCGTGACTTCAAGCGAAATCACCTCGGAAAATGCGTCGCCGATGACCGCGTTGAATGTAATGCCAATAATCAGGATGCCGTGCACCAGCGCGGCCAGGAACAGCATTGGAGGAAGGCGGTCCGGAAGCGGGCCGGTATCGAGGACGAATGAATCGATAGGTCCTTCCGGATCGATCTCATCAGTGTTTGAGATTAACTCAGCCATTTCCCAGGGAGGCAGTTGTCAATAACCCGAACCGCCGAATTGTCTCACAGGAAATCAATGATTTGTGCAGTTTACCTGCATACGCCTCGTGGTGTTGAGACCTATGTCACCCGTCTACTGATACTCAGCCTGCCAAAGCAGCTATTATAGGTGCCTGGCTGCTCTTCAGGCGAGTCTGGCCTCGATAGCGTCAAACAGGGTGCCCGCGATATTGAGGTCGAATGCGGTATCGAGTTCCCTGATACCGGTCGGACTCGTGACATTGATCTCGGTCATATAGTCGCCAATGACATCGATGCCGGCGAAGATCACCCCACGCTCTCTCAACACCGGGCCTACCCGGGCGCAGATCCAGCGGTCGCGCTCGCTGAGTTCGAGTCCCTTGCCGACGGCGCCCATCACCAGATTGCCGCGATTGTCGTCCGCGGTGGGAATTCTGGCGAGCGCGTAAGGAATCGGGTCGCCGTCAATCAGCAGTATTCGTTTGTCGCCTTCGCTGATTTCCGGTATGAAAACCTGGGCCATCGCATAGCGGTTGCCGTTGTCGGTCAGGGTTTCGAAAATGACGTTGGCATTGTTGTCGCCAGCGACGACGACAAAGATCGATTTGCCGCCCATGCCGTCGAGCGGTTTTACAACGATACGTCCGTGCTCCAGCAGAAACGCTCTCATCTCGGACATAGAACGGGTCACCATTGTCAGGGGCGCGCATTCGGCAAACCATGCGATATAGGCTTTTTCGTTCATGTCACGCAGACTTTGCGGACGATTCACAATCATGGCGCCGGCCAGTTCGGCGCGTTCCAGGATATACGTGGAGTAGATGTACTCCATGTCGAAGGGCGGATCTTTACGCATCAGGATGACATCCAGTTCGCCAAGTCGAATTTCCTGCTCACTGCCGAGCGTAAACCAGTCCGACGAATCGTCACGTACATTCAATATCCGTGAGTTGCCCAGAGCCTCACCTGCCAGCAACTTGAGATCCGCCTGCTGCAGGTAATGAATCTCGGCGCCACGCCGTGTGGCTTCGAGGAGCATCGCGAGCGAGCTGTCTTTTTTCGGCGTGATCGATTCGATAGCGTCCATAACGACGCCGATACGAAGAGAATTTGCTGACATACGCGAAGTCCTTACGTTCCTGATTACCGGGTTCCCGGGCAGCGGCTAACTATACAACGCCGGCCGTGCGCTCAATACCGGCACATAGCCGTTTTCGGTCTGAATATTGTCCGCCCGGCCGTTCTCAGGAGCTTCGGTGCCCGTTTTCAGATTCCTCAAACTTCCGCACGTAAGTGCGTAATCCAGCGCAATTTTCAGGCAGGCCATGAGGGCTGTGGCCCCTTTCGTGGCGGCATATTGGTCAATGTGGTACAAGTCATTTTCCCGGCAAACAATATGCAAACTTTAATCGAATTGGGGGTTGTCGGGAGCGGCCCGGTGACTGCGCGAATGGGTGCAGGACCGGTGCTGGTGGAGTGGAAACGCGAACTCGGCAGAGGTCGCAACTGGGCGAGGAAAACCGGTGCCAAAAAATGCTTCTCGGGGTCTGAACGGTCTCAAAATTCTGGTCGTGGACGACAGTAAAACCATCCGGCGGACGGCGGAAACGCTGCTTTCCAAGGAAGGATGCCAGGTGTTCACGGCGATTGACGGTTTCGATGCCCTCTCCAAGATTGCCGATCATCAACCTGACCTTATTTTTGTCGACATCATGATGCCGCGGCTCGATGGCTATCAGACCTGTTCCCTGATTAAACACAACAAGGTGTTCAAGAATACGCCCGTCATCATGTTGTCGAGCAAAGACGGTTTGTTCGATCGGGCCCGCGGCCGCATCGTAGGGTCTGAGCAATACCTGACTAAACCTTTCACCAAAGACGAGTTGTTGGGCGCAATTACCAACCACATTAATTAAGGAACGGGCAATGGCAACAATCCTGATAATCGATGATTCGCCGACAGAGCTGCATCTGTTTCAGAAAATGCTCGAAAAGAGCGGCTTTAAAACACTGGTCGCGGACAGTGGTGAGGACGGCATCCGTCAGGCAGAGGCATCGCGGCCCGATTGCATACTGATGGATATCGTGATGCCAGGCATGAACGGATTCCAGGCGACTCGCAAGCTGACGCACGACCCGCGAACCTCAGGCATTCCGGTCATCATGGTGACAACCAAGGGCCAGGAGACCGACAAAATCTGGGGCATGCGCCAGGGTGCAGTCGAATACATCGTGAAGCCGATCGGGCAAAAAGAGCTGGCCGAGAAAATCAACTCGGTAATGGCTGATTAATTAAATGGCCAAGACCCCGCAACTGGCAGCGCTCGTCGAGAAACCATTTGAATTGCTCCTGGAGCTGGAGCGACGCAGCCGCGTGGCTTTTGCGGGCAAGGGCGGCGGCATGCCAGAGGAGTGGGTCGGCGTCGGTTTTCGCATGGGCCAGGAACAGTTTGTCGCAAACCGTGATCAGGTCCGGGAAGTCCTGATGCTGCCGGACGCGATCACCCGGGTACCCGGCGCGAAGCGCTGGATGCTCGGAATAGCGAATCTTCGCGGTCACTTATTGCCGCTCATCGATCTGAAGATGCTGCTAGGCAGCGGACGCACATCGTTGTGTCGAGCCACGCGCATTATATCCGTCAACCATCGGGAAATTCCCGCCGGCCTGGTTGTGGATGAAGTGAAGGGATTCAGGCGCTTCATGAACAGCGAATTCAATGAAAAGGCACCGCAAACTGCCGTTCGCTGTGACCAGTATCTGAGCGGCGCCTATCAACGAGGCCGTGACGTATGGCCGATATTCGCATTATACGATCTGGTGGAAAGCAGCGCGTTTCTGCAGGCCGCCGCCGATTAGGGCGGCGTTAATTTTGAATTGACTTTGGTATTGCAAAGCCATGGCTCGAAATACTGACAAATCATCCGCTTTTACATTAATTGCGCTATTGCTGGGGCTGGTGCTCCTTGCGACGGGCGGGATACTGACTCTGCAGCTAACCGGCAGCGCCTCGTCCGATGGCCCTGGCACTGCACTTGCCGCTGTATCGCAGGCTATTCCGCTGCATGCGGCAGCAGCAGTGAGTGGGGAAGCAGACGGATTTTCGAGGCTTGCAAACGATGTGCAACGTCTCACGAGTCTGCGCCGGGATTCTTCGTTGTCTGGAATGCCGGGAGGAGCAGCCGCCTGGGATGAATTGAACCGGCATGCCCAGGCTATCCTGGCCAGGCGCGCCGATATCGAGTCTATTTTTTCTGCATCCGCGTCTGTCAATCAGCACATGCCGGTATTGCTGTCAGCGTCCGATGAACTGCTGAGCCGATCCGGCGCAACAGCCGTAATCCAGGAATTCCAGAATCGCGGCGCAGCTGTGCAGATTTCGCTTGCGCTGCTGGCGGCAAGCGTCGGCTCCGGCGACGCAGAGACGATTGCTGCAGCCATCGCAACCGACATGACCTATATGCGCATGGTCACCGATGCGCTTTCCGGCGCCGACACCACCCTGGATGTTGGAGCTCTGGATGATGCAACCAGGGAACTTGCACTGGTGCCGGTCATCAGCGAACTCGTGGAGATTGAGGCACAGGTTAAGTCTGCTGTCGGTGCCGATCTGGCCGGCATTGTCGCCAGCCTGTCCGGGGCTGCCAGTCTTTCGTCCATGCTGCTTGAATCCGAGTTTTCCGATGCCGGATCCGGTGACGGGGGAATTCTGGCTGAGCCGTTAGTGCCGCCTGCTTTGCTGGGTCTGGCGCTATTGCTTGTAATCGCCCTTATTTTCATGCACTCGAAAACAGCCGGTTATGAAGCTACATCGAGAGAGCAGTCGGAACAGAATGATAAAAACCAGCAGGCAATTCTCAGGTTGCTGGACGAACTGGGCAGTCTTGCCGATGGTGATTTGACGGTGGAGGCAACGGTAACCGAAGATATCACCGGCGCGATCGCCGACTCGATCAATTACGCGATTGAGAAATTGCGCGAGCTGGTGGTGACGATCAACGACACGGCCATCATGGTTGATTCGGCGGCGAAGCAAACCGCAAGCACCGCGGTGCATATGGCGCGGGCGTCTGCTACGCAAACAAAAGAAATCGCGGCGGCGACCGAGTCAATCGTGTCGATGGCCGCATCGATCGAAGAAGTATCCGGAAATGCGGAACGCTCATCAGACGTAGCACGGCATTCGGTCGAAGTTGCGCACAAAGGCGGTGACGCGGTGCGTCGAACGATCGACGGTATGAATACCATTCGGGAAACTATTCAGGATACATCAAAACGAATCAAGCGGCTTGGCGAAAGCTCGCAGGAAATCGGCAACATCATCGAACTCATCAATGACATTGCTGAGCAGACCAATATCCTTGCGTTGAATGCGTCGATTCAGGCGTCGATGGCTGGCGAAGCCGGACGTGGTTTCGCTGTCGTTGCCGACGAAGTGCAGCGGCTTGCAGAACGTTCGACGAACGCCACCAAGCAGATCGAAGTACTCGTCAGAACCATCCAGTCAGATACTAACGAGGCTGTCGTTTCCATGGAACGGAGTACCACCGACGTGGTTGGCGGCGCATTGCTTGCCGAAAACGCTGGTGCTGCGCTCGACGAGATCGAGCAGGTATCTAATCAGATCGCTAGCCTCGTCCAGAATATTTCCAACTCTGCGCGGCAGCTAGCTAGATCCGCCGCCGACGTTACGCGCCGCACCAGGAAGCTCAAGGAAATCAGTGACCAGACCGGCAAGGCTACGACGGCCACCGCCGCGTCGATTTCCAAGTTATCTGCGCTCGCGTCGCAGCTGAGAAAGACAGTGGCCGGATTCACGCTGCCCAGTTCCACTGCGCAGGCCGGCAAACTGTCGGTAGCGACTTCGGTGAATCCACCACCTCAGCGAACGCCAGCGCCGCAGCCGGCCGGGAAAAAGGCCGCAGGTTAGGCGCCCGTATACGTCCTGACAAGCAATGAGCAGCCAATCGGGCATTCAGGAAACGCCAGGCGGTAACGGGATCGTCGAGGCCACTGTAAACGCACTTGAACTCATCAGCCAGGAGCTGCTGGAGACCATTCGGAATTCTCAGCTCGCACTTGAGGATAGTGTCGAGGGCCGGGGCGGATCGACCGCGCTGGTCAGAAGTGGTCAACTACTGCACCAGGTAAGCGGGGCGCTGAAGCTTACCGAGACCTACGGCGCCGCTTTGCTGGCCGAGGAAATGGAAGCGGTCTGCAGCTATCTTGCCAACCTGCGCCCCGGCAAGGGCCGCGAAGATGGCCTGGATGTGCTGACACGTTCGATGGTGCAGCTGCCAATCTACATCGACCGGCTTTTGGCCGGCGGTCGCGATATCGCGCTCGTGTTGTTACCGATTTTGAACGACCTGCGCGCGGCGCGGGGACAGCCGTTGCTGTCGGAGGGCACTTTGCTGCTGTTGAATCTGTCTCCGCAACATAAGCTCGACGGAAAAGCCGACCGCGAAGCCAGCGGTGAAGACCCGGTATCTGTAGCCACCAAACTTCGACCGAAATTCCAGCTTGCGTTGCTGGGTTGGATCAAAGGTGTGGACTCCGAACTGCATCTGGGCACGTTGTCCAGCGTCATTGAGGCATTGGAACATTGCGCAAATCGCGATGATATGTACCAGCTTTGGTGGGTCGTTAGTGGCGTTCTCGAATCGCTGCAAAACGGTGGACTTGAAACGTCGGTTGCGCTTAAACGACTGCTGGGACAGACGGACCGGCAGATCAAACTGATGATTGACGAAGGAATCGAGGCCTTCGACAAGCATCCTGTCACCGATCTTCTGAATAATCTCTTGTATTATGTTGCTCGCTCGAGCAATGGCGGTGAGCGCATCAGTGAAATCCGGGCCGCGTTCAATCTTGCCGAACTTCTGCCGGGTGATGAGCAGGTTGAGCATGCCAGGGAAAGTCTTTCCGCGCCAAGCGTAAAACTCATGAAGACGGTCGCTGCGGCGATCAAGGAAGACCTCGCGCGCGTTAAAGACGTGCTCGACATTTATGTTCGTACCGGCATGAACAAGCCATCAGAGCTCGTACCCCAGCTCGATTTACTGAAGAAAATCAGCGACACGCTCGGCGTACTGGGCCTTGGCGAACTGCGCGGCGATATCGATTCTGAAATTGACCGGCTCAAGACGATAGTCACCCAGGGTGGTGCTGCCGATGAAGAGACCCTCATTGAAATTGCGTCGACACTGCTGCGTGTAGAGGATCGTCTCGATCAGCAACTGGTCCGGCTGATCGTACCGCCGGAGCCGGCAGTCGCCGGTGACGAAGCTGCGCTGCCGCCCGTCGAAGATGCCGATTACAAGGGTGTGGCGGAGGCGGTAATGCGAGAGAGCATCATCAACCTTGCGCGCATCAAGGAGACATTCAGTCAGAGTCTCGGGTCCCCTGGCCCCTCGCAGGGTCTCGACAGTGTTCCCGCGCTGATTCGCGGCATCAAGGCTGGCCTGATGATGCTCAACAAGTCGCGAGCTATGGACGTTGTTGACCGCGTCGGCAACCTGATTATCCTGGCCCTGGGCGGCGGTGGCCCTAGCAGATTGACGCAGAAGGAAACCGATCGGCTGGCCGACGCTATCGTCAGTATCGAGTACTACATGGAGACCGTCAAAGCCGGGCGAAGCGAGCCGTGGTACATGCTCGATAACGCAGAGGCCTGTCTTGCCGTATTGCGCGATCTCGAAAAGCGGCTCATCAAGGAATTGAAGGAAGAAGTGCCGATATCGGAGACGATGAGAGTTTCGAGGTCAGATCTCGATGCTATTGCAGCGGACCATGAGCGCGAAGCTGCGAAAATGAGGGCCACGGACGTGATGCAGGCGCCGGTCGTTGCGCCGGACGCCGAGCATCTCGATCCGGAACTGCTCGAATTGTTCATCGAGGAAGCCAAGGAAGAGATCGCAACGATCAATCGCGACTTGCCGGCGTGGTCAAAGTCGCCGGATGACATGGAAGCACTGATTACGGTGCGCCGTTCGTTCCATACGCTCAAGGGGAGCGGACGAATGGTCGGCGCTGAACGAATTGGTGAGTATTGCTGGAGCGTCGAGAATCTACTGAACCGGCTGATTAACCGTACGCTTACGCGTAACCCGCCGATGATTGAATTCATTCTCGAAGCTGCCGCGGTTGTGCCGGAACTGGTTGAGCAACTGGAGGTCGGCACTGAACCGGCTGCAGACGTCAACCTGATGATGGCGCGCGCGAATGCATTTGCCGACGGCGATCCCAACGCGGCTGTTTTGACGATCGCGACACCAGCCGCGGAGGAAATGAAGGGCGACGCAGATGCACTGGAAATGGATCCGGTGCTGCTCGACATATTCTCGAAAGAGACTACGGGTCACCTGAAGATCATCAACGACTACCTGGACGCTTGCGGGGGGCACCAGCCGCCTTTTCAGGTAACCGACAAGTTGTATCGTGCCTGCCATACCTTGCACGGTAGTGCGAACATGGCCAACGTCGAACGCGGCGCTGCCGTTGCCGGCGCATTGAATCGCTACGTGCGCAGAGCTTATGACCTGAAAATCGGGCTGCAGCAATCGGGTATCGACGCACTGCGCGCCATTACCCAGGCGATTGCGACAATTGTGGCGGATATTAACAAAGCCGATCGCACACGCTCTGATTTTGCAGTACTGATAGAGCACGTGACGAATTTGACCAACGCGCTTGAGCCGCCGTTGGACCAGCAGCATCAGGCAGCGGAGACGGCGATCGTGGAGCAGATTGCAGAAGCCGCAGAGGAACCGGCAGAAGCAGCGGAATACGACGCCGAGATTGCGGCTATTTTCTCCGAGGAGGCGGCGGAACTCCTGGAATCAGCGGACCGGGCGCTGGGTCGCTGGGCCAGGGAGCGCGAGTCGCGAGATCATATCGAGGAGCTCAAACGTCATCTGCACACTCTCAAAGGTGGTGCACGCATGGCCGGAATTATGCCGATGGGTGATCTGAGCCATGAACTCGAAGCGCTCCTGGTCAGCATCGATGACGGACAAATTGCTCCGAGCCTGCAAATTGACAACCTCCTGCAGCTCAGCATCGACGAACTGCATCGAATGCGGGACATGGTTATAGCCGGCAAGAAAGTAACGGCTGCGGCGGAACTCGAGAGACGGATTCGCGCACTTAATGCCGGAGATTTGTCGGCTGCTGAGCCTCCGCCGATGACCGATACCGCGATGCAGGCTGATCTGGACTCTGAGTCCGTGTCGGTCGAATTCACGACCGAGCCGCAAGACGCCCTCAGCATGGTCATCCTCGATACACCCCGCAACGAAGAGCTGGCGGAAATCAGCGCATCCGCGCCAGAGCTTGAACCAGCGGCGCCGGAGGATGCAACGCCGCCAGCAGCCAAGGTGCCCGCAGAGAAAGTCGCCAAAAAGGAAAAAGCGGCCACAAAGACACCGGCTGTCAAAGAGCCTGCGGAAGAAGCGCTTGCGGAAGTCGCAGCGGTAAAATCTGTGGTCGAGGTCCAGGCCGTACCGTATCAACGGGCTGGCGATGCTCGTCAGGAATTCGCGCGCATCGATGCGGACATCCTCGAAAACCTGCTGAATGCCGCCGGCGAGATCAGTATCTATCATTCGCGGCTGAGCCAGGAGGTCAATACGATCGAGTTTCACCTCGATGAACTCGAACAAACCGTCGCAAGACTTCGCGAACAGCTCCGCAAGCTCGAAATCGAGACCGAAGCGCAAATAAAGCACGGCCATCAGGACACGCTGGCGGCACAGGATTTCGATCCACTCGAGCTGGACCGCTACTCCAATATTCAGCAATTGACGCGCGCGCTCGCCGAATCGGCCAGCGACATGGCCAGTCTCAAGGACTTACTGCAGTCGGTCACTTCAGATGCCGAAACATTGCTCGTGCAGCAGGCACGCGTAACATCGGAACTTCAGGACGGCTTGATGCGTACCCGCATGGTGCCCTTCCAGCAGTACGTACCGAGGTTGACGAGACTCGTCAGGCAGGTCGCTAAGGAGGCCGGCAAGCGGGCCGAACTCGCCGTCGAGGGTGCATCCGGAGAGTTGGACCGGCAGGTGCTCGACAAGATGCTACCGCCGTTCGAGCATATGATGCGCAACGCCATTATTCATGGCCTGGAGAAACCTGAGGACAGACAAGCCGCAGGAAAACCGGCGACAGGGCACATCACCATACGGCTGCATCGCGAAGGTGCGGAAATGGTTATTGACGTCGCTGATGATGGAGCCGGCCTCGACGTGGAAGCAATTCGCCGCAAGGCATATGAGAAAGAGCTGCTGAGCCCGAATGGCACGGTAAGTGACGACGAGATCATGCAATTGATCCTGATGCCCGGATTCAGTACGGCGACCAGGGTAACCCAGTCCGCCGGCCGCGGTGTCGGCATGGACGTCGTCGCCACCGAAGTCAAGCAATTGGGTGGATCGCTGCAGATCTCATCGGTTACTGGTCAGGGCACAAACTTCACGATTCGATTGCCGTTTACGCTCGCCATCACGCAGGCATTGATAGTCAGGACGGGCGACGAGATCTATGCGTTGCCGCTGCCAACTGTCGAGGGCGTAGCCCGCATCGCAAAATCCGAACTGGAGAACTTGCTGAGTCGAAGTGACCCCAGCTACGAATACGGAGAACAGATTTATCATTTCCGTCACCTCGGCATGTACCTCGGTGCTCAATTTGCCCAATTACCCGAAGAAGAGACTTTCATTCCGGTAATTCTGGTGCGCGCCGGCGAGGATTCCGCGGCGTTGCTCACCGACGAAATGATTGCCAGCCGGGAAATCGTCGTCAAATCTGTAGGCCCGCAGCTGGCAAGTATCCGCGGTATCTCCGGCGCAACGATTCTGGGTGATGGTCGCATTGTGCTTATTCTCGATATCAATGCGCTGCTGCGCAGCGGTGCGCCTGTCATCGAACTCAAGAGTGCACCGCCAACGCCGGTCGACGATCGGCCGCTGGCGATGATCGTCGACGATTCGATTACGGTGCGTCGCGTGATGGAACGATTCCTTGGACGCAACGGCATGCGCGTGGTTACCGCCAAAGATGGAATTGACGCAATCAGTGTGCTGCAGGATGCGAAGCCGGACATTATCCTGCTGGACATTGAAATGCCGAACATGGATGGATACGAATTCGCGACGTACGTTCGAAATGACGAACGGGTGTCGGATGTGCCGATTATTATGATCACGTCAAGAGTTGGCGACAAGCACCGTGCCCGAGCGATCGAAACAGGTGTTAATGATTATCTCGGTAAGCCGTATCAGGACGCGGAGCTTGTCGATGCGATCCGGCATTTGCTTGACGAACGGGGAATCACATTGCCGTGAGTGCCGAAACCGAAGAACTGTACAGCCTGCTGGTCCCATTATCAGACGATCGATTGATTCTGCCACGCGCCTGTGTTGCGGAAGTTGTGCGATACACGGAGCCAGAACAGCAACCGGGCAGCAAGAACTGGATGTTGGGCACCATCAACTGGAATGGCCGCAAACTTCCGATCGTTGCTTTCGAGGGAACTATTGGAAAAGACATTCCGGCGCCAACAGGCCGAACCCGTGTCGTCGTCTTCTATTCGAGCACCGGAAAAATCAAGACAGGCCATTTCGGTATACTGACCCAGGGATTCCCGCAACTTGTGAGGATAAATCGCGAGGTTCTCGATCTCGACTCCACGGAGGGCTGGCCCGAAGACGCGCCGGTCCTGTGCCGCGTCAAAATGATCAACGAGTACCCGCTGGTGCCGGATCTTGAGGCGCTCGAGGGCATGATCATCGAGGAATCCATACAAGCCTGATTGCTGCGTTGCCAACCTGTTGCAAACGCATAATCGCTGAAGTATTGTTGCCCGTGATATCGACAGGTGAATTCCAGGTGTTTCACACCGGAATTTAAACGGGAAGACGGTGCGCCCCTGAGTGGCTATCCCGTCGCTGCCCCCGCAACGGTAAATGAGTCAGTCAATCACTTAAGCCACTGCGCAAAACTGTGTGGGAAGGCGATTGGCAAAGACGTCCCGGCGTCACTCATGAGCCCGGAGACCGGCCTTTCGATTGGTCCACAGTTTGATCGCGGCGGGCGATTACGTGGAGATTCTTAAATCTCCCACTCTCCCCCGGATTGACTCAAATCGCATGGCGCGGGGAGCCGGGCGGGAGAATTATCATGCCACATCCTCCTTTATTCGTTTACCTGGTGAACGGAATAGTTTTTTGCGCGCCGGCTTTCGGCCAAACAAATGCTGCCTCGACAGAAGAAATCGATAACATCGTTGTTTCGGCGTCGCGGTCGCCGATTGCGCAAGTAAACATTGGCAGTTCCGTGACGGTCATCACCCGGGAACAAATTGAACTGCGACAGGCACGATATGTGACTGACTTGTTGCGGTCTGTTCCCGGTTTCACAGTAAGCCACGTCGGCACGACAGGATCACAGACACAGGTTCGGGTCAGAGGCTCAGAGGCCAATCACGTATTGGTGCTGATCGACGGTGTAAGGGCAAATGATCCTGCCAGTGGAGATGAATTCCGCTGGGAACTGCTTAGTACCAGCAACATCGAGCGAATCGAAATAGTTCGTGGACCACAAAGCTCCCTGTGGGGCAGTGATGCTGTTTCCGCGGTTGTGCATGTCATCACACGGTCTGGCAGCGATCGGCCGGGCATTAACGCTTACGTGGAAGGCGGTTCAAACAGCACGCTTAACGGCGGTTTGAACGGCGGGACCGGTGGCGATACCTGGTCGCTTGCATTCGGCCTGGAACGCCTGGATACGGGCGGTACCAATATTTCACGTAACGGGAGTGAAGATGATGAATCAGACATGACTACTGCGTCATTGTCAGCGCAGCTTCAGCCATCCGGAAACCTGACACTGAAATTCGGGCTTCGCGCCGTTGATGCTTACTCACAATTCGACCCCGTTGATTTCACGGTAAGCGGCCTGCCGGAGGACGGCGACGCCGCGTCGGACTCGGAGCGATTTTACTGGAATGCCGGCGTTACTCTGAGTACGTTCGACGGTCGCATATTGCATCGTATCGATGCCAGGTCTCTGGAGTCAGACAACAGGAATCTGATCGACGGCTCCCTGAATTCGTCAACTGCATCCGACAGGAAGACGTTCGCGTATCAAGCAGATATCCAGGTCGGTGAAAACCTGTTGACGATGGCGATAGAGCACGAGCGCACACGCTTTGAACAGCGGGGTACGATCGGCTTCGGCGATCCTAATCAGGATCAGAATATGCGTGTCAACAGTGTCATCGCGGATTTTCAGGGCAAGTCGATCGACCGCCTTACCTGGTTGTTGAGCGCGAGATACGACGATAACAGCGACTTCGACAACGCCGTGTCAGGTCGCCTGTCGCTGGCATATCACTTCAGCAACACGACGCTCATTCGGGCGAATGTCGGCACCGGGCGCAAAGCGCCAACCTTTACGGAGCGATTTGGTTTCTTCCCGGGCCAGTTCATCGGCAATCCGGATCTAAAGCCCGAGAAATCAATATCGTATGATGTTGGCATCGACCAAATGCTCCTGAATGATACTGTTGAGTTACAGCTGGCGGTGTATTATCAGGATCTTGAAGATGAGATCAACGGATTCGTCTTCGATCCGGATACTTTTCTTTTTACCGCAGAGAATGTTGACGGCGCCAGTACCCGCAAGGGCCTCGAAATGTCGGCGACACTCAACTTTACGGAGAATCTGAGCTTCGGCGGGACATATACGTATACCGATTCAACGGAGAAAGATGGATTGGGTGGCGACGTACGGGAGTTGCGACGTCCCCGCCATAGCGGGAGCCTGAATAGCAGTTACCGGTTTCTGGATGAGCGGGCAAATCTCATTGTTGTGGCGGACTACGGTGGTACGAGTACGGATATTTTCTTCCCGCCCTTTCCGGCGCCATTAGAAATCGTGTCACTCGAAAGTTACTGGTTGCTGGACCTCACAGCAAGCTATTACATCAATCAAAATACCAACATCTTCGTACGGGGAAACAACCTACTTGATGAAGACTATGAACAGGTGTTCGGGTACCGGACGCCCGGCCGCTCCGCCTACGCGGGATTTCGCGTAAGTTTCGGAAAATAACGGAACACGCTTTGAGTGATACAGTACCCCTGAACTACACCGTCAGCCCCGGAGTCGGGCTGATTCGGCCGGGGGTGCAATGCCCGTCTCCGAATCAGGATGACCGGCCGGCCGGCATGGAACCTGACCTCATCATTATTCACAGCATCAGCTTGCCTCCCGGAAATTTTGGCGGGTCACACATACAGGAGCTCTTTACGAACTGCCTGGACTGGGACGCACATCCTTACTTCACGGAAATTCGCGAACTCAAAGTATCAGCGCATCTGCTGATTTGCCGCGATGGCGATTTAATTCAATTTGTTCCATTCGGCCGGCGCGCCTGGCACGCTGGGAAGTCGTGTTTTCGTGGACGCTCCTGTTGCAACGATTTTGCTATCGGGATCGAACTCGAGGGCGAAGACGAGACGCCCTATACTGATGAGCAATACAGGCATCTCATTGCCGTGGTAGACGCGATCCGCGAGTGTTATCCGAGCATTACCGTGAGGCAGATTGCAGGGCATTGTGACGTGTCGCCCGGCAGAAAATCGGACCCGGGCCCTGCTTTCGACTGGTTGCGATTGTATGATGGGCTCAACCCGCAAATTCGCGAGGAACGATGACTTTACTTGCTCTGTTAATTGGCCTGGTAGTCGAACGGCTGGCGACGCGGCTGTTTCATCTGCGGCGGTTGCGTTGGCTGGATCGGCTTATCGACCTGGGATTCCACCAGATCGAGCGCTTCGCGAACTGGCCGTCGTTGATCCCTGTCATACTGCTGGCGCTGGTCTTGATACTGCCGGTGTTTCTGGTCCTGTTCAGTTTGCGCGATGCACTATACGGAGTTGCAAATCTGGTTCTTGCCATTTTTGTGCTGTTTTTCTCACTCGGCCCCAAAGACATTGGTGAGGATGTTGACGAGTACTGTCGGGCTATTGAGGCAGACGACGAGGAACGAATTCTCCATACATCGAAAGCACTGATAGAAACAGATGTGCTCACTGACCCGCTCAAGAGAATACAGAAAGTGGAAGAGTCAATCTGCATTCAGGCGAATAACAGGCTGTTCGCCGTCATTTTCTGGTTTGTGCTTTTAGGTCCTTACGGTCCGTTGGGTGCATGGGGTTATCGGGTAACGGACCTCATTCGGCGCCGCACTGTATTCAATTCGTCACGTGACGACGCCAACTCCAACGCCGCTGTTTTGCAGGCTGCGGAAACGCTGCATGGCTGGCTGGCATGGGTCCCGGCAAGGTTGACAGCAATCGGCTATGCGATGGCTGGCAGTTTTGAAGGTGCGCTCAGTGCCTGGCGAACACCTGGGGAGAGCAAGGCCATGCCATCGCACGAGCAGAGCGATACGCTGCTGGCCCGCGTCGGTATCGGGGCGATGTCGCTACAGGATATCGAGGGAGAGAGCATCTCCGATCGCGGCGTGCGAGGGGCGAGGGCAGCCAACGGCCTGGTATTTCGACTGTTGTTCATCTGGGCGGCGGTCATTGCGGCGATGACACTCTATGGCTGGTCCGTGTGACACGCTATCGATATTTGTTTCTCATACTTGTTGGTCTGTCTGCATGCAGGGTGTTCGCGGATACGGGTAGTGAACCGGGTTACCGCATCATTGCGTTATCACCGCATCTCGCCGAACTCGTATTCGCGGTTGGCGCGGGTGATCGTCTCATTGGCGTAAGCGCCTACACCGACTTTCCCGAGGCTGCGGCCAAACTGCCCGTCGTCGGCGACGCATTCATGCTTGATCTCGAGCGCCTCATTGTGCTGCAGCCGGACCTGCTACTCGCATGGCAAAGTGGCATGCCTGTGCATGTGCTCGACGAGTTGAGATCGCACGGCTACCGGCTTGAGGTAATCAGGACCATGAGTCTGACCGATATTCCGGTGGCACTAAGACGAATCGGCGAGCTTACGGGGCATAGCGCGACGGCGAATGTTGTGGCCGACGCGTTCGTGGCGGGACTGGACTCGTTGGCGGCGCTCGCGACGGATGCTGCGCCGATCAGGGTTTTCTACCAGGTTTCAATACGGCCGCTGTATACGATCAACGGCGAGCACTACGTCAGTCAGTTGATTGAAATTTGCGGCGGCAGGAACGTTTTCGCCGATCTCGGCAAACTGGCGCCTTTGATCGGAGTCGAGGCTGTGCTTGAGCGTGATCCAGAGGTCATGCTGGCTGCCGATGATGCCGGTCCGGATGCGTTCAGCGAGTGGCAACGTTGGCCGGGTATTACGGCCAATCGTTACGGAAATCAATTCGTGATGCCGGCGGCGGCGATCGGGCGGGCAACACCGAGGTTGCTCGAGGCAGGTGCGGCCATTTGCAGCGCGCTCGAGGAGGGCCGCAGGAACCGGGATGATTTCAGCGATTAGCAGCTCGTTGGCGCTGCGGCAGGCCTTACCCGCTGATTGGCGTGCCGTTCAGGATTTGCTGCTCATTGCGGAACTGCCGGTAGACGATCTTGGTCCGGACAAACTCGCCGGGTTCCTGATTGCCGAAGACGAAAACGCAATGGTCGGACTCGTTGGTCTGGAAGTTTCAGGGACGGTTGGTTTGCTGCGGTCTTTGGTCGTCGACAGGAGTGCCAGTAACACCGGGCTGGGAGGCAAGCTGGTCTGCGCGCTCGAATCCGCCGCCAAGGCTGCCGGAATTGCCGAGCTATGGCTGCTGACCATCGACGCCGAGCGATTCTTTCAACGGCATAATTTCGACATCGTCGACAGGTCGGCAGCGCCAGCCGAGATTCGCCGCACCGGCGAGTTCAGCACCTTGTGCCCGGATACTGCGTACCTGATGCGGAAATTGCTGGATTAGTCGTAGGAGCTACGAGTCTGACCTATCGCGGTCCCAGAGCACCTCCTGCCCTGTCTCGACCCGAGACAGCACGCGTGCAATGACGAACAATAAATCCGACAGACGGTTCAGATACTTCAACGCCTCGCCCCTGAGGTTTTCCTGCTTGCCAAGGCTGCTTACTCGCCTCTCCGCCCGTCTTACGATAGTTCTTGCAAGATGGCAGGCGGCAGCTGCCTGCCCACCACCTGGCAAAATAAAATCCTTAAGCGGCGGTAAATCCTCGTTGAAACCGTCGAGGTCCTGCTCCAGCCTTGTGATGTACGCGGCCTGCACTGCCTGGTGCCCGGGTATGCACAGCTCGCCACCTAGTTCGAAAAGATCGTGCTGGACATCCGTGAGACAGCGGCGAACAGCATCGGGCACAGCAGCGAAACCGAGCACAACGCTGATGGCGCTATTTGCCTCGTCAACGGCGCCATAGGCCTCCACGCGCGGACAGTCCTTGTCGACACGGCTGCCGTCACCGAGGCCGGTTGTGCCATCGTCACCGGTTTTCGTGTAAATCTTGCTCAGGCGATGACCCATGAATCTCCGTTGCCATTCGTTCAGGGTTCACCTGAAGAGCGGCAAACCATAGGAGCCGTCATCGGGACTGTCAAGTCGATCACTTGTTTCTGAAATCATCACCAGCCATAGTTGCGGCTCGTCTGAATGCAGCAGTTTTCAACATGGTTG
>SMWE01000081.1 GCA_004357475.1 Gammaproteobacteria bacterium | reverse complement strand
TAGGCCTCGATTTCATGTTTCAACTCGCGTACCACCAACTCGATCATAATGGCGTCATCGAGAAATCCCACGCCGGGAATGTGGTCAGGGATAAGATCCTCCGGCTCTGTGAAATAGGCCAGCGCATTGAGAACACGGGTTGATTCGCTATCCGGCAGGCGCCATTCGTGATCCTTCAGCATCTGAATCATGATTTTCAGTTGGCCGAGGCGCTCCCTGATGAACTGCGGCACCCTGGACTCCTGAATCTGTCCCAGCAATGCTTCGGCGCTGGCGACAATTTCCTCTGGCGCCAGCCGTGCCGCGGCTTTGCGTGCCTCACGCATGATCAGACGAAAATGTTTGAGATCTTCGTCATCAAGCTCAAACGAAACGCGCAGTCCCATTGGCCTAAGGCTACCTCTATTTACCGGCCGCGGCCGCGCCGCAGGGTTGTTGCACGACTGGCGAGGCGGATACGCGAAGACAGTATCTGGATACGGCGAGCGTGTCTAACGCAGCCAGGCGTGCACAAGCACACGGCCCTTGAGATACCCTGCGGACTCCGATGACAGGCCGGGAATGCAGACTACCCGCAGCCAAAAATACCGTCAATTTGTATTGGGCTAGCCGCGACTACTTGCGTGAGCGGGAGGAATCCCATGATTTGGAGCGATCGAAGCGCCCGCTATTGTAAGGATCAATGCCGCTTTCGTCGGCCTCGAGAATAGATTCGTCGATGATCGTCAGGGTTTCGTGCGTGCCGGTATCCTCGCGAATATATTTATTGCGAACAAGTACATTCTTTCCCGGACCACCGTCCATGATTTTTCCGCCGACCTCGGCGTTGAATTCGACGGTTTCAGTAATGGCACGGCTTTGTCTTGCGGGCCGGGGCATGACCCTCGGACCGCTCCGACGCAGTGATTTCGCGGCCGGCTGTTTACCGGGGAAAATCTTGTTAGCCAGCCATCTTATTGAGCGCAGCATAAGGGTCGTCCGACAGCCATTAAATTTCCGTTTTCCGGGATACCACAACTATAGCCCCGGCATCACGGCGTGTTGCAGTGCTATTAACATAAGCTATAACAAATGGGCACTAAAAGCTTGTTCACCAAGAGAAGAATGTGATGGACTTCACAGTTTTGCAGAGGGGGGTTGATTCAGGTCAACGCTTGCCGCCGCCACCGGGTCTGCCGGAAGCCCCAGATGGTGAGGCGGGTCAATTGCCAGATAACGTACGGCGAAAGCACGAGCAACAGGACCGCGGGCTCGCCATCCCACATGGCGCTGTGCAGCGTGCCGTAAAAGGCGGAAAGACCGGCCCCACCGTATTCGCCAAACACCGATTTACCGACCATGTAGACGGCGAATGGCAACATCACCAGCCCAAAAAACACCAGGCAAAGGAATAGTGCGGATTCCTTTGCGGCTGTCTTTTTGATGGATTCAGGATTGAGCGGCATCTTCGCGAGCACCGAATGCTGGGTGCTCAATCGTTGACGATGATCGAGGTGAGGTCAAGCGGGGTGACTAATTCTCTTTAGCGTCGCAGGCTTTAGTGCGCCACCGGCGCACGGCAAATCCCAGGTGCAGGCAGGCCGCAGAGAACAGCAGGTAATGTGGCAGGACCCAAAACCATTCACTGATGTAAAGAGTGGCAAAGAGAGCGGCAAATCCTGCCGTCAGGTAGAAGTAGGGCAGGCAGTCATAGGCAAGTTTCGGTAACCAGACTTTTCTTTGGAGCAGGCCTTCCACGTCATGCGAATCTTCCTGATTCGCGCCAAGATCCATTTGGTGTGGTTCAGCCTGGGTCAACATGAGCTGTTGCATGTAGTCCGATCAATCCCTGAAGGTCTGCAACTGTAACTGATCCTACGTTCAAAGACCGTGATTGCTCTCACAAATCCGCATTTGCCGGCCTCCGAGGGTGTTATCTTTTCGGACGCTCTTCATATCGGAACTCTGTCGTTCCGATGGTAACAATGTCGCCATTTTTCAACGTTTGTTCCGTCACTCGTTCTGCGTTGATGAAAACGCCGTTTTTGCTGCCCCAGTCGACAATTTTCGTCTCGCCATTCTCTGTGACAATAACGGCGTGTCGCCGACTGATGAAGTGCGCATCCAGCTGTATATCATTGTTCGGCGTCCGCCCAATGGTCAGCCGGTCCTTGAACAGGGGAAACCGAACTTCCTGTCCGTCGGTTTCCCCAACCAGCAGTCGGGTTACGCGTCCGCGATCACTTCGAGATGCATCGTCAGATCGTTCGGACGCCTGAGCGTCGGTGTCGCCACATAATTCTCCGACATCGAGGATGATGTCTTCGATTTCGTCAGCGGATTCTGCTGTCTGACTACGACCCGCCAGCTCGTTCATCAATGCGGCGAGCGCATGGTCCTTGTTCTCCAGTTTGTACTCGATATCATCTACTTCATTCTTGAGCTTTTTCGCTTTTTGCTCCAGCTGCCGAATCACTTCCTGGTATCGCTCTTCAACTTCATTGAGCTGGGCTTCAAGGGATCGTTGAACGCCTTTATTGTCGTAGAGATCGGAAGTTAATTGTACGTTGATGGTATCCTGGTCAGCAATCGTGTCCTGAGCGCTACCAAGCTCGAATCGTGTTTTTCGAACTTCGTCGGTGAAACTTCGTTCGAGTGTGCCGATCTTTGCCACAAACGCTGAATTTTTCTGTTTTGTGGCGGTCAATTCTTTCGACAGATCGCCGATTTTGTCTTGCGCGGAGGTGCAGGCCGTTTGCAGATCTTGCTCCCGGTTGACGGCACTCTCGACGAATTCGGACTGTTCCTGCAACTGATAGCGAAGGTCGTCCGCATAGCGCTCCGTACGATTAATTTGCGCAGTCAGATCACTGATTTCCTGCTCGTGTCCTGTCAGAAGTCCGGATTGCTCCGCAATCAGCTTGTGGCTGCGGTCAATCTCCTTTTCCGCGTCAATGTGCGTTACTCTGCGAAGTTCACGATTGTCGGATCTCAGGTTTGTGCACTCTGAAACCTGCGTTGCCAGTTCTTTGGACAGCTTATTGATCCTGGACTGATTACGTTTTAGTTGTGCATCGCGGTTCTCGACGATCTTTGACAATTCTTCGATTTCATTGCCGGATTTGTCAAGACTCGTTTTTACCTCCGCGAATTCGTCTTCGCGCTGTATCCAGGTGTCTTTCCGGTCATCAACGTAGTTGCGCAATTCGGATAAAGAGGCCTGTGAGTCTGTCAGTTGCTTCTTCAGCTCCGAAAGTCGCCGCTCGCGCGACGCACTTTTTTGACTATCCCCCCGTTGGCGGGACCGGGACTCTTTCAGCTTGAGCTTAACTGAGCCGATTTTTTTCTCGCTTGCCGCGAGCTGTTTTTCCAGATCTCGAATCCTGGATTCGTCATTTTTCGCCGCCGTGCGAATTTGTGCGGTTTCAGCGGATGATTCTTTGGCACTTTGTTTTGCCTGCTCGAGTTCGTCTCTGGCCTTGTCGAGTTGCCGTTGGCGGTCACCGAGTTCATGTTGCGATGATTTCAGTTTTGCATTTAGCTGATCAATTTCGGCATTAAATTTTTCGCTGATCTCCGCCTCGAGCCCGGTCCATTTTGCGCGGATTTGTTCGATGTCGAAGTGCAGTTGATCGATACGGTCCGTACCGGATTGCAGGATGCCGGCTGACGGCTCATCAGGTTCGGCCTGGACATCCGGTATTTTGATCTCGCAAGTTTCATCGTTCGCATCAAGCTCCTGAGCGTCACTCTCGAGTTGATCCGAAAAGAACGTGGGAATTTCAAGTTCCGCGGTAAGATCGTCTTCAGAAACAGGGTCTAATTTATTGATTTTCTTATTGCCACTAGCCATTAATCTATTTTAGCATGTGAATTGCGGATTGTTCGAGCAATGCCGCAGGGGCGCGTCGTGACTGGGCTGGCACGCACGAATTAGGTTAAATCGGCGCGGTCAATCACACGCGACGGTTCTGCCTCCGGCCCAGCACCTGAGGATCGCGATCTTTTTCAGTCGGTAGCTGCAGGTCGAATCTTGCGCTGAAGCTCTCGAGTGCTCGCGGTAACCGGACCTTGTGTCTGACCAGCACGAGTTGTCTGCGGACCTTAGTGAAGCGGATGCAAATGTCCTTTAGCAAGCGGACGTTGGCCGGATTAGTTCAAGGTCACGCTGCTTAGCTATGTGGCCCTGCATTCCTGGAAGACAGGACGGTCATCTGTTTTCGCAGCCCGGCAGATTACTGGCGCTCAATGCGTCCGCATCAGAGCCAGTGATTTGTCGAATAATTGCCTCAATATTGTCAAGCGTGATTATATTTTCCGACGTGGCAAGCGCAACCAGCACATCGTCGAGGCTTTTTCTGTTATCGCTCATGGTACGGATTTCGCTATCGAGTTCGCTCATTATCGTCACTGCGCGTGCCGTGATCGCACCACTGGATACTGATTCGCACAATTCACTGACAGACGATCCCCATTCCGCCTGTTTTCGCATGGCTGCTGCATATCGTCTGTCACTGATTGTCCCGCTGCGGTGCAGAACGGCCAGGCTGTAGTATTCAGCCAGACCTTCGACCAGCCAGTCCATTCCTTCACCGGCGCGGCTGCCCAGCGCAATATGCATGATTTCGTGCAGCAACGTGCTGGTCGCGTTTTCACTGATCAACGGGCGGTCCGCATGAATGAAGAGTGATCGCGGACCCGACAGTCCGCCGCGCCACATTGGATCACCGGCGCCGATGACGGTCAGGCGTTTTGGAAAATCCGGCACTATGCGCAGGACTTCGGGCAGCGTCCAGTTTAGCAACGCAAGAATATCGGTTCTTCGCATGCCCTGGCCTGTCGGCGCCGCAACGTTGACCTTCAATCCTGCGATTCGGTCATAGCGAATGCCAATCTCTCCAAGGATGATCCAGCCAGCTGGCCGGTCGAAGCGCCGGCTGGTATTCCTGATACGGTAGGAATGGTCACGCCCAAAGTACTCTGTCAGCGACGACCAGCCGGAGGGTAGCTTGAAGCTGAGCGTAGTTTCACTTCTTGCGCCACGCAGCGCCCTGGTTGCGGCTTGCGGTATGACATCTTCAACTCTGAAGATGGCCCAGTCAGCGGTGATATGCGCGTCGAATGCCCCGTCGTTGCGCTGATGGTCTATGAGCGCGAACCAGCGCAGACTGCCGCCGTCGGCAGGCGGGTTCCAGATCAGGCGCCCATCTTCCAGGAATATTTTTCCGTCCCCGCTGGCAGCGCTGATTTTTTCAGCAGGGGCACGCATGTTCACTTCGCGAAGCAAATGTGAAGACTGGCTTAGCTTCATCTCGACCCATGCGCCGCCGGCCTCCGGATCAGGCGCGACGATGTACTCCAATTGATAAATTCGACGACTGTTTTGTTGCGCTGCAGCGGATTCTGATGTGGGCAGGCCGCAGGCTGATGCGACGATAGCCGCAGTGATCGCGAGCAGCCGGGGGGTCAACCGTGCTGTGCTCGCGAATAGCCGGTGCCGGCGCGCTGCTCTACACCAAGCTGGGATGCAGTTCATGTTGTGTTAAGCCTCTACCCTGTTCCTTGTTGAGAATTGTCGACCAGAGCGTTTCCTATGTCACCTCTGACCGCCGGATTTGTTTGCCGATGCGTCACGATGCTGATAGTGGTGAGCCCTCCCGAGGTCTGCTGACACGCCAGTAGGAGCGGCGTTGCGTACAGGATGTACTTGTCGGAGCACATGGATGTGCGTGAGCGACCGAGCCGCGATTGCCGGACTGTTGGCGCAAGATCTTCGTGCGTGGCGGACAGCCGAAATAATGGCCGTCAAGAAAAAACCGGTCAGATTTCTTCGTCAGCAACGATAAACAGCTTCAGCTGTTCAGCAAGTCCCTTGCAGGCTTTGCTCCGGGTGCGTGCGATCAGTGGAACCGGAATGATAATGGCAGGCAGGAACGACGTACCGCTGACCTCAGCGCTCACCGTACCTGCATCTGCCAGGCCATCAAGGTCCCAGACAGTGGCTTCGTATGCCGATTCATTCTGCCACCAGGCGAATCCAAAACACCCGCCGCCGCCGGGGCCGATAGCACACGACATGCTGCCGCCGCCTGCGGTTTTGTCTGTGTCTCCGTCGAGCCAGATCAGGTAGCGAACGCCTTTTTCCTTTATGACTTCGGCGACACCCGGCCTCGACATCAAGGCAGGCAGCCCTTTGGTGTCGGCGGGTGCAGTTCGCGGTTCAAACCAGGGGAAAAGTGCATCGACAAATTCCTGGTTCGGGATGACCCTGAGCCCCCCCCGCCCGCGCGCAATCGTGTTGCCCACACATTCAATGAATTTCTCTTCGGTTTCATTGCCCAGGTGATAACTCTTGGCCATGATCACTATGGATTCGCCTTCGAGAATCCCGGTCTTCGCTTCCTTGATGTGTTCGAGCCGCGATGTGACGCAAGCGCTGAGCGATGCCCCCGCTAATAAGGCGACAACGGCTCGCAGCTGCATTTTGTACCCCTGTTTGGGATTATTGTCCGGGACCATCAGGAATCTCCTCCGCGGCAGTCGTTTGTATGCTCTCGCTATCAGGCATGGCCGTTGACGGCGCCAAATTACTCCGTGTATTTGTGCTGCGAAGTTTGCTTATGCCGGTCGATTTATCCATTTGCATGATAATCAGTGCAGCGGCATCGCGCATTGCCAGGATGGCGGCCTTGCGCAATGCCGCATCTCCGCCAAATGTCGACGATTGGCTTTTCCCATAGGCCGCGATCGGCCAGTTTGCGACCTGAACCCCATCGCTATCGAAAATCTTTATCCGATAGCGGATCCAGACGGCAAATTCATCCGTCTGGCTCTGATTGGGTACAGAAAATTCGAATGCATCGATACTCGGTTCTATCAATGCATCGATCGGCAGGTCCCTTGCATCGGTGCCCTCCTCGATGACCATGAACTCTGTGAACATCGCGCCAAACAGCTGTGTGAACAGCAGCCGGTTGGAACTGCCGAGATCAATGGTCCACTTCTCCTTGCCGATAACCTGTTCCTCATGAACAAAATTATCGAACTCCGCCGGATAACGTGCCGCAACCGACATCGGTAATTGAGCAATCAGCGGTTTCGGGATACTTGGATTTTTCAACGTCACCCGCGACCCGCCGCAGCCGCACAGGACTGCGACAAGAACTGTTGCAGATATTCTTTCAAGCCATTTTGACTTCAAATTACCGAGTCCCCTGCCGGCTATTGGCCCGCCCGCCTGCCTGTGTATCAGAGCTTGCGCAAAGGGCATAGTTCCACAAAAAAAGGTCGCTAGGTTGCTGCTAAGGACTTTAGACCGGGCAACCGGGTAGTGCAACCGACTGGCCGTCAGGCAGGTGACTGGCAGCAAATCCCTGATCACGGGTTATTTGGTTGATAACTCTGTACTTTTCAGCACTCGATCGCAGTTCCGGCAATGTTGTTGCCGCGATACCCGTTTAATTTTACGGGCTCCTGACCCTCACGATGTCCATGTGAGCGGTGGTTCTTCCATCAACGCTGCCTGCTCGCGCAACGACAGAATGTGCTCGTCCCAGTAGCGGGCCGAATTAAACCAGGGAAATGCGAGCTTGAACGCGGGATCTTCCCAGCGGCGCGCCAGCCAGGCGGCGTAGTGCATGATGCGCAGTGTTCGGAGTGCTTCGACCAGGTTCAGTTCGCGCGCATCGAAGGATCGAAATTCCTGGTACCCCTCCAGGAGCGTTGACAGTTGCGGCGTCTGTTCGTTTCTGTCTCCGGACAGGAACATCCACAAGTCCTGCATGGCCGGGCCGGTTTTCGCATCATCAAGATCGACGATGTGCAGACGCTCACCTGCAACGAGAACATTACCCGGATGAAAATCACCATGAAGCCGAAGGTTGCGAACATTGCCGGCGCGTTCATAGCATGCGTCAATGTTGTCAAACAGGTGCCGCACAATACCCTGATAGGCGTCCTCAAGACTTGCCGGAATGAAACTTTCCTCAAGCAGATATGCAGAGGACTGATAGCCATAGGTCTCGATATCGAGCATCGGCCGGTGCAGGAATGATTTTGTTTCGCTGAGCAGATGGATCCGGGCAACCAGCCTGCCGAGTTGGCGCATCAGGTCTTTGTCGTCCAGTTCGGGCGCGCGGCCACCTCTGCAGGGAGAGACCGATAGCCTGAAATTGCCACTGTGATGCAGTGATTTGCCATGCAACATGAGGGGCGCAACAACCGGGATTTCCGCGTCCGCAAGTTCGGCACTGAAACTGTGTTCCTCGAGAATTGCCTCGTCGCTCCAGCGCCCCGGCCGATAAAACTTCGTGACCACCGGTTGCTGGTTTTCGATGCCGATCTGATAGACACGATTCTCATAGCTGTTCAAAGCCAGAAATCGCCCATCGCAATGAAAGCCGAGTTCCTCCATCGTCGTGAGAATGTCGTCGGGCTGAAGCTCGGCGAATGCGAGCGTTGATTCGTCGGACCCGGTCACTAAGCTACACTTGGATACTCAAGAGGCTGCGAATTATAATGAGCGTCATGGCGAATGGATACACTGCAGTGTTCGAGGATAGCTGCATCTTATGAGTCGTTTCCAATTTCTGCACTGGCAACCGGCAATTCGCGCCGGACTCGTTGTGCTTACCGCAATATGCTGGCTGGCTGCCGCCGAATCGGCAACTCACGGAATCGGGGACTGCCCGAATGATTACCGGCACTGCCTGGAAGCATGGAAGGCCAGGCGCATCGCGTCTCTCAAGGGCGAAACGGGTTATCTCAACCTGGCAGGACTCTTCTGGCTCAGGAGCGGCGTCAATACATTTGGCTCCGGCGCCGGCAATGACCTTAAGTTTCCGGCAGCAGCGATGCCGGAGATGGGTACCTTCGAGCTTGGTGAGAATGGAGTCGTCATGAACCTACACTCAGGAGTGGACGTGCGCATGGATGGCAGTCCTGTGAGCCGGGTGCAGATGGCGGACGATACCAGCGAGAATCCAGGCGTTGTGACATTCGATTCGTTAACCTGGAGCATTATCCGCCGTGACGATCGCTTCGCGGTGCGGCTGCGCGATCTTGAGCACCCGGTGTTGCGCACGTTTCCGCCCATCGATTATTTTCCGACGGACCAGAATCTGCGTGTGGAGGCGAGATTGCAGCGTTACGAGCGGCCCAGGATCGTAAGGGTCGATACCGTTATTGAGGGACTCGACTACAATCCGACTTCGCCCGGATTGCTGCGTTTCGAGATTGGCGGCCAGTCTTTCGAGCTTGAGGCTTATAACGCCGGTGACGAGTTCCTGCTCGTGTTTGGCGACGCAACGACTGGCAGAGAAACGTATCCGGCCGGACGGTTCCTGTATGCCAGCAACCCAGATGAGGATGGCGTGGTCGTACTCGACTTCAACACGGCGCAGAATCCACCCTGCGCCTATAACGACTTCGCCACTTGTCCGGTTGCGTCGCCACGGAACAGGCTTGCTGTGCGAATCCCGGCAGGGGAGCGCTTCGACCCCTCAGGACATTAGTTCGAAGGTGAGACCGGCGTTTGCGGTCAGCCGGTCCATGAGTGCCTGGCCCATTGCCGAGGCAGGCGTCCAGGAACCGCCGCCGGTTTCCAGCCTGTCCATGGCAAGGCACAGCGCACTTTCAGTCAACATTTTGCGGGTTGATCCGTAACCCGGGTCGCGGTCACCGATAACCCGTACACGCAATATTTCATCATTTTTCATTTTGCCGAAAAGCCGCAAGTCGAAAAATCCGTTTTCCATCTGCTGACGCGTCGGCCCCTGGCCTGGCGCGGGAAGCAGTCTTTTGACAATGATCGAGCGGGTGACACTGAATGAGCATGCCAGTATGAAAGTAGCGAGGCCCGCGGTCATCATGGCCGCTTTGCACCAGCCGCCGGGCCCGCTGCCGGTGCTGGTCGCCTCGCTGTAGCGGAAATTTTTCCCGTAAGCGTAATCGAGCAGGGCATTTGACCTGCGGACGATTCTGCTGTTGATCGCAGCCATCACAAACGGCGCAGTCCAGGCGCCGGCAGCCGCGCAATAACGAACACCGTGCTGGTCCGGGCCATCAGGACCCTGCCGCTCGTCTTGCGGATTCAAACAATAGGGATCACCAAGAATGTGCGCAATTTTGCGGTCCGCTTGCGCTTCCTCCAATACGTTGAGCATGCTTGCAAATGTGCCACCACTGGCGCCGCCTTTAATGGCACTGACCAGCAGGACGATTTCTTCACACGGCTCTCCGCAGGCGGCCATGGCCTCACGCTGGAGGTAGAACACACCGATATCGGATGGAATCGAATCAAAGCCGCAGCTGTGCACGATTCTTGCGCCGCTGCTCGAAGCGTCAGATTGATGTTTGTCAATCATCTTGCGGATCCACTGGGGCTCACCAGCGAGATCGCAATAGTGGGTTCCACTGGTGGCGCAGGCGGCAACCAGTTCGCTGCCGTATTTTGCGTACGGCCCCACGGTCGTCAATACCACGCGGGTCTCGCGAGCCAGTTGCCTGAGCGCATTGCCATCACGGCTGTCGGCGACAATGATGGCAGGTAGTTTGCCCGAGGTGCAGTACCCGGCGATCACGCTCTCGAGTTTTTCCCGGTTGCGGCCGGCCACAGCCCAGCGGATCGGGGCACCGACCGGATATCTGTCAGCAAGGTACTCAACGACGAGCCGCCCGGTAAATCCGGAGGCGCCAAAAACCACAATGTCATACGTTCGAGCGTTATTTGTCGGGTTCGGTTGCATTGGCCGAGGGTAGACCCGGCCGGCGGCAGAAACAATCGCATTTGGTCTGGTGCGTGATTCAGCAACGCGCAATAATAGCTTGGCAACCGACTGTCCTGCAGCGTGTCCCGCCAAATTCTCAGCTCACCATTTTTTGGATCCAAAAAATGCTCAAAATGAAATCGAGTCTCGTCTGGTTGACGCTAATCGCACTGTCATTATCAGCTTGCAGCAAGGAGCCTGAAGAGACCTCGGCGTCAGCACTGGTATCTTCTGAGGGCCTGTTGAAATACGTGCCTGCTGATACGCCATATCTGCTGGCAATGCCCGTTGCTTTGCCCGACGACGTGCTCGATAAACTGCAGCCGCAGGTTGACGTTACGTTGCATAGGTATCCGGCTTTGATCAAAGGCATCCTGACTTCCATGATTGCCACGAAGGAAGCAGAGGGAGAAGAATCCGGCGACCTTCGGGGTGCAATGGCTTTCGTGGATGAGCTTGGCAGACTCCTGTGCATACAAGGGCTGCGGGCAGCTGGAATTGATCGTGATTCGCGATTCGTGATGTATGGGACCGGTATCCTGCCAGTCATGCGAACCACATTATCAGATGGCACGCTTCTGGAAGCTGCGTTTGCGCGGCTCGAGGAATCGGCCGACAAAAAAATGTCTGTTGCGACGATCAGCAATTACGAGTATCGATTTGCGGGAGATGACGGAGGGCGGGTGATCGCCGCGATCTTGGATTCAGTGTTTCTTGACCACCAGTCAGGCGTCAATGCAGAACTAAAATCGATGATCGAAGACGTCGATTCGAAAATGTCGGACGCCTGCAAAGACGATCTGCGCTGCATGGCCGGCATAATGCCGCGCATTGTCATTGGTTACACAGACGTAAAGATTGAGAAGTTATCGTCGCAAGCGGTATTCGAACTTCGTCAGGACCTTGCGGCCGGTCGCGAGATCCTCGATCAGCCAGTGCCGCCGGTTGGCTACGGATTCAAAGGATTCCTGGCCGTAGTCGAGGATATTGAAGGCCTTGATCTGCAAAGCGAGATAGCGCCGACATCGATCGATATGCGCTTGCTGGTGTCAATCAACAATGCCGAGGGACTGCTGGCCATGGGCGCGATGTTCAGCCCGGAGCTTGCGGCATTGGATCTCCAGCCAATGGCGAGTCGGTCAGGCTTGAAACGGGGCAGATCGCAGCAATGGGTCAGACTGTACATATCGCGATGACTGATGATGCTATCGCAGTGTCTGTTGGCGAAGGCACCGAAGACAGGCTGGGAGCTATGCTGGCGGCAAGCGTCAACGATCCGTCACCGTTTATGGCATTCGAAATGGCTGTGGGTCGCAATTACGGCTTCATGGGCGACGCGATGATGATGGATGATGATGGCGGCATTGAGTCCATGCCCGAGCTGCAGCAGGCGATGCAGGCCATGATGAATATGGTAATGGAGAGTTTGTCGCGCCTGTCAATAGCGGTCGACTTCACCGGGCACGGCTTTGAATTGAATGCCACGGTGCATTTGACCCAGTAGCACTATCCTCCAACAACTGGTTGTGTTCACTGAAAACACAGATGTCATCGTTATCGGCGGCGGCCTGGTCGGATTGTCGACCGCAATGCACCTGCAGGCAATGCGGCCTCGCCTGGCGATTATGCTCATTGAAAAAGATGATCAGCTTGCGGCGCAGCAGTCAGGACACAATTCAGGTGTCATCCATGCCGGTATCTACTATGAGCCGGGGTCACTCAAAGCTCGATTTTGCGTCGAAGGTCATCGCGCGCTGGTCGAGTTTTGCATTCAGCATGGCATACCGGTCGTAAAGTGCGGCAAGGTTATCGTTGCCAATACCGATGAAGAAATCGACCGGCTGGAACAACTGCACGAGCGTGGCGTCGACAATGGCGTGCCCGGTCTCAGGATTATTGAGCAGCGCGAGTTGCGAGAGTTCGAACCCAATGTCACGGGCGCCCGTGCTTTATACGCGCCGCATTCGGCCGTCGTCGATTACAGGAAAATCGCGGCCGCATATGCCGGCATCTTCCAGGCCGCCGGCGGCTCCATCGAACTCGGGACTGAGTTATTGAGTGCTCAGCGAGTCAGGGGCCAGAGCCGGGTGGAGACGACCGCCGGCGTAGTCGAGGCCAGGCTGATCATCAATTGTGCCGGCTTGCACTCCGATGTCGTTGCGAAAAGGACCGGAACAAAACCCGGACTGCGGATCATCCCGTTTCGCGGCGAATACTTCGAACTGCGTAGCGACAGCCGCCATCTCGTCAATGGCCTGGTCTATCCGGTGCCAAATGTCAATTTGCCGTTTCTCGACGTGCACCTGACGCCAACAGTCGATGGGTCGGTGGAGGCTGGCCCGAACGCTGTCCTGGCGGGCAAGCGCGAAGGCTATCGCTGGCGGGACTTTGCGTTCGGAGATATGGCTGCAACTTTATCCTACGGCGGCTTCTGGTGGCTGGTGGGGCGCTACTGGAAACAGGGGCTCGCAGAAATCAACCGTTCGTTGCGCAAGAGCGTGTTCGTCGCAAGCGTGCAGCGCCTGGTGCCTGAAATTACTGCAGATGACCTCGTGCCCGGTCATTCCGGTGTCCGCGCACAGGCGGTGGATGGGAGAGGGCGTCTTATCGATGACTTCCGAATCGAAGAATCACCAGCTGCGATCCATGTATTGAACGCGCCGTCGCCGGCAGCGACATCATCGCTCATGATCGGAAAGTTTGTCGCGGAGAAAGCGAATCTGCGGTTTCACGGGGCAGGGCGCTAGCCTGCAGGCTGACAATTTGCCAGTATTGCAGCGCTGAATTAATGTTGGCGCAAAGCACTATGAAAAAAATAATCCTGTTGCTTGTTAGCGTGGCAGTTTTCGCGGCCGCGTCGAACCGGCCGGACCATGGCAGCGATTCGATCGTTCTCATGCAACCCGGTGATTTCAAAGCAGGGAAAACCATTCCATCAAATGTGCGGTTTGTTGCCAGTGGTCAGCCAGATGAGGCGATGCTGCGAGCGATTGCAGAAGCGGGTTTCTCGGCGGTGGTCGATTTGCGCGCGGCGGACGAGGAGCGGGGCTTCGACGAAGCAAAAGAAGTTGAACGACTTGGGATGACGTACGTGCGGTTGCCAGTCGCAAGTGCAGACGACATCACACTCGATAAGGCGGTAGTTCTGAACCAGATCCTTGCACAGAACGAAGGCCCCGTGTTGATTCACTGCGCTTCGGGAAACCGGGTAGGGGCACTGTATGCACTGCGCGAAAAATTGCTTGGCGCCAGCAACGGCGAAGCATTGGCCGTCGGCAAGGCGGCGGGCATGACGCGGCTCGAATCAGTTGTCAGGGAACGAATCGGGGAAGAGTAGGCCGAAAGATTTCTAAAATCTGCCAGATTGATAGTCGTCGATCGCCTGCTTCAACTCGGCTTGGGTATTCATGACGAATGGCCCACCGCGTGCAATCGGTTCGTTCAGCGTAAGGCCCGCAATCAGCAAAAAACGGCTTGCAATATCCTTTGTCTCTGCGAACATTTGCGTACCGTCTCCCAGAATCGCCATCGTTCGGCTTTGCAATTCCAGCCCATCGACCCACAGCGCGCCCTCGACGATGAACACAAATGCGTTATGTGTGTTCGGGACATCCTCCGAAAAGGTCGAATTCGCTGGCAGCGCGACATCCAGGTAGACAGGCTCGGTAGGACGATCCGCTACCGCACCTGATTTGCCGGCTATCACCCGGATTTCTATATTGCCGTCACGACGCTCAAGCGGTATTTCAGCAGCCGCGAACTCCCGGTACGCGGGCGCCGTCATTTTGTCACGCTGCGGCAGATTGACCCACAACTGCGTGCCCCACATCAGGCCGTCTTCCTGTTCGGGCATCTCCGAGTGAATAATGCCCCGACCGGCGGTCATCCACTGCACGCCGCCGGCGCGGATTACGCCTTCATTTCCTGCATTGTCCCGGTGACGCATCTGCCCGGCCAGCATATAGGTCACGGTCTCAAACCCGCGGTGAGGGTGGGACGGAAATCCGGCAATGTAATCGTCGGGATTGTCGCTTTCAAACACGTCGAAAAGCAGGAACGGATCCAGGTGATCGAGTTCAGACGTGCCGATGAGCCGGGTCATGTTGACGCCGGCACCATCGGTTGTCGGCAGACCCGTTGTGGTCGAAATAACTCGCCGCAGATCTGTGCTTTGTTCCTGTGTACTCATGACTGTGCCTATTGAAATTCAATGCTTTCGCCCTGGGTTCCGCTCAGGCGATTGTTGCACAGAGATGAAGCGGCTCCCGACATTCCATGTCGGGAGAGCATCAATTGGTGGAGGTGGCGGGAATCGAACCCGCGTCCGCAAGCCCTACGCTTCGGGATCTACATGCTTATTCCGTCTTTAATCTCGTTGCCGGCTACCCGACGGGCAGGGAAAACCAGCAACCAGCTCAGTAAGAATTTAACGGGTCAGACCCTGAACATGTCCTCACCGCGGTCTTGTGTCGGTGACCCCTGGGATCCGGCCGCACAAGCACGAGCCGGGCAGAGGGCGCTAGGCTGGTTTTTAAGCAGCTAGTGCGTAGTTGTCGTCGTTGGCAACTATAAGTGTTACAGCTGGATTTACGAGGTGATCTGTCCCTCGGCATGCACCCGGAGTTTCGCGACCCGCGTCGAAACCAAGTCACCCCCGGTGACCGGAAATCCGGCAGAGCTAGTGTAGGGCCAGGTGCCCAAAAAACAATCGACGTTTCCCGAATTCGCAAATAATTGCCGTTTGCTACCAAATCAGAAGCAAAGTAAGATCAGCGCTATCAAAAACGTAGCATGGATGTAGACGCCTTATGGCACAACGGGTTCAGAACCTGAGGAGGGCGCCAACAAGCGTGGCGATGGCGAGCGCACTGGCGCTTTCAGGCCGGCGCTGGGCATTCAGGATCGTGTGGGAATTAAGGGTGGGACCCCTTAGTTTCCGGGCATTGCAGGCTGCATGCGGCACTATCTCGCCGAGTGTGCTGCAGCACAGGCTCCACGGGCTGCGTGATCTGGGGATCGTGGAGAGAATTCCGCGCCTGGGCTATCGCCTGACGGCGAGCGGTGAACGGCTGTTCCACGTATTGGCAGCGCTCAACAAGTGGTCCGCAGAGCTGACGAAAGAGTTGCACTAGTGTGATAAGTAACTTTAGAAAAGACAGGTAAGTTATTGTAATTAAAGGTTAGAAGATTTGAGAATTCGGGCCTTTTGCCGTTTCCAGTCGCGCTCCTTCTGGGTGGCCCGCTTGTCATGCTGTTTCTTGCCTTTCGCAAGGCCGATGTCGAGTTTTGCCTTGCCCTTGCTCCAATGCAGGTTGAGTGGCACCAGGGTGTAGCCCTTGCGTTCCACGGCACCGATGAGCCGGTCCAGCTGCTGCCGGTGCAGCAGGAGCTTGCGGGTTCGTGTCGGCTCTGGGTGGATGTGTGTCGATGCCGTGGTCAGGGGCGAAATGTGGGCGCCCAGCAGCCACGCTTCTCCATTCCTGATGTGGACATAGCTTTCCGTTAGCTGCGCACGTCCTGCACGCAAACTCTTGACCTCCCAGCCCTGCAGCGCCAGCCCGGCCTCGAAGGTCTGTTCCACGAAAAATTCGTGCCGCGCTTTCTTGTTACGGGCGATGGTGGAATTTCCGGGCGTATTTTTGCTGGCTTGGCTCATTTGCTGGCAGGGGTGCGAAACGGGCCGCGATTATACGGCAGTCCGGCACGCCTGGTTTGTTGTCAGCGTTATCAAATTCATCCAAAATCCCGCCTTCTACGCCGTACCGAGTGGAAAATGCAACAGCAAGAAGCAGCCGGACAGGCGCTGCGTACCTCATTGCACGGCCACTGGTCATCATGCACGGCCTTTAATTCTGGCCGTGACCGGATCCGCGCGCAGGCTGCCGTGATGGTCGGTGGCCTGGCCTGGTCTATCCGGCTTCGTTACCGTCCTGTCGTACAAAGCGTTGGCGGAATTCAGGTTCCTGCGGGCTGTTGGTGTGTCGGGATAATGGCTGGCCGTCAATCATAATGCGCAGAATCAATCGAAGTGCGCTCGTGCCGTACACAGCACGGGAAATGTTCGTCCTCGTCGATGATGTTGCCGCTTACCCGGATTTCCTGCCCTGGTGTAATTCTGCCGAAGTGCATAGCCGATCAGATGATATTGTTGAAGCTGATATTGTTGAAGCCACCCTGGAACTGAAAATGGGTGCGGTGAGCAAAACATTTACGACGCGCAACCTGAGGCGCAAATTTGAATCGATCGATTTAGCACTGCTTGGCGGTCCCTTCAAGCATCTGAGCGGAGGCTGGCGATTCAAGGATCTTGGTAACGACGGCAGCAAGGTGTCACTTGATCTCGAATTCGAATTTTCGAGCAGGCTGGTGGATATGATGTTCGGATCTTTTTTTGAAGAGGCCTGCAATTCGCTCATTGACGCGTTCTCAAGAAGGGCTGCCGCAGTCTATGGCCGTGCAAAACACGATTGAAGTCGAGGTGGTTTATGCGCTGGCCGAGCGGCAGGAGCTGCTTGCCATCACCATGCCGGCGGGCGCAACCGTAGCCGAGGCCATCGAGCTGTCCGGCATCGCCGGGAAATTTCCCGAGCAGGATCTGTCAGCATGCACGCTGGGACTATGGGGGCGCCTGACAGACAGCGATCATTTGCTGCAAGACGGCGATCGAATCGAGATTTACAGGCCGTTACTTATTGAGCCACGCGAAACTCGGAGGCAGCTGGCGGCTGAGGGTAAATCAATGGGCGGCTCAAAAGACAACGCCGGCCAAGGCTGATCCGAACATTCATTATCGGGGTTAAAGGTCCGGCCTGAGTTCCTGTTCCGTGATAATCTCCGAGACGTTCTCGCCCTCGAAATAGATGGATATCCAGCGCTTGAAAATTGCTTTATCCCTGCCGATACGCAGGTAATAGATATAGTCCCAGCGATTATTGTGAAACGGATCATCAATCATCGGTGTGCCAAGCAGGAAACGGATCTGCCCGCGTGTCATGCCTACCTCCACCTGGTCAATGACCTCCTGGTCCAGCAGGTTGCCTTGTGACAATGCCGCCTGGTACACACAGCCGCCCGCCAGCAGCAGCGTTGTCAGGAACACAGTGAGGGATAAATTTTTTTTCATTGAATCAGTCGCCAGCACACTCAGCATGGTCAGATCGGGAACCGCCGGGAGGGGCGCGGCAGTGGAGCGGCCTACCCAACTGGGTCATAATAGGCGCGCATCATACCTTCTTGCCAGTATGCGCGGTAGACGCTACACGTCCCCGGATAAAGAGGCATCATCAATGTTACAGCGTCAGGAATTACGCAAGGCCGGCCTCAAGATCACGCTGCCGCGGCTGAAAATTCTGGAGCTCCTGGAAAACAGCGAAACGCGGCACCTGAGCGCAGAGGACATCTACCGGCAATTACTCGGAACGGGTGAGGATATCGGCCTTGCAACGGTATATCGGGTCCTGACGCAGTTTGAAACCGCGGGTCTCGTTAACCGCCACAATTTCGAAGGCGGGCATTCGGTTTTCGAGATGGATGATGGCAAGCACCATGATCATATGGTTTGTATCGAAACCGGTGAAGTTGTCGAATTTGTGAATGAGGAGATTGAGCGCATTCAAAAGGAAATTGCCAAATCACACAATTTCGAACTGATTGACCACAACCTCGTGTTGTATGTCCGCCGGATCAAGAAGGAGTCGGACGCCTGATATGGTGCGCCTGTCAGGCGGAAATTTTTTTCTGCCGCGTGCGCGACCCCAATCTCAACATTTCTGCTGCATGATCCCTGGTGCGCGCCGTAATTTTGACGCCGCCGAGCATTCGCGCGAGTTCTTCTACGCGTTCGTCAATGCCCAGGTTTGTGACTGCCGTTTTCGTCGACTTTCCGTCGCTGATTTTGAATATGCGAAAATGGTGGTCCGCAAGACTGGCTACCTGCGGCAGGTGAGTAACACAAACTACTTGCCTGGTCTCGCCGAGTTCACGAAGTTTCAGGCCGACCATTTCAGCAACGCCGCCACCGATGCCGCTGTCGATTTCGTCGAAAATCATGGTTGGGATAGTGCTGCCGTCGCTGGCGATCACCTGTATGGACAAACTCATTCGCGACAGTTCGCCGCCCGACGCGATCCTGGATAATGGCATCAGCGGCTGGCCCGGATTGGCGCTGATCAGGAATTCAATGTCGTCGACGCCCCATGAGCGCGGGGCGCTCCGGTCGCGAGGCGAAATCCTTATTTCGAAAACACCGCCCGGCATGCCGAGATTTTCCATGGTGCCGGTCACTGCCGAGGAAAAGTTCCCGGCCGCTTTTTTTCTGCCGGCGGACAATTGTGCGGCCAGGTTGCGAAAATCCGCTTCGGCTACAGCAACTTCGTCCGCTAATTTCGCGCAGTACTCCCCGGCACGTTCGAGATCATCGAGTTGCTGCCTGAGTGTTCGGTGCAGATCAGCCAGTTCTGCGGTCTCCACCCGGTGTTTTCGCGCCAGCGCATAAATAGCGTCGAGACGTTCCTCCACCCAGTTTTGGCGCGCCGGATCCATATCGAGCGCGTCACCGTAGCGCCGCAGCATGTCCTGGGCCTCCGACACCTGGATGTTGGCATCCTGTAGCAGGCTCGCAATCGGCTTGAGTGAAGGGTCGACTTCGCACATTTGTTCGATCGCCTGCATTGCTTCGGCAATCAGGCGCTGCGCATTCAGCGGATCGCCGTCGTACAGTCGGTGTAACGCACCAGTGACGCTTTCGGCCAGTCTGCCGCGGTTCTGCAGTTTCTGACGTTCCTGGGAAAGAGCTGCAATTTCATCAGTATCCAGCGCAAGTGCGTCGAGTTCGGTGATCTGAAATTGCAGCAACTCGAGCCTCGACGCCCGGTCGGTATCCGCGGCCTCAAGACTGGCGATTTGCGCGGCCACCGCTTGCCATTCAGCGAACGCGGTTTCAGTCATGGCACGAACGTCGTTCAGACCACCATAATAGTCGAGCAGATTCCTCTGTACCTCGCGGCGGCCCAGTGACTGGTGAAAGCGCTGGCCGTGGATGTCCAGTAACATCTCTCCGAGCGCCTTGAGGCTTTGCAGAGGCACGGTATTGCCGTTGATGAACGCCCGCGAGCGTCCGTCCGTGTTAATAACCCGCCGAAGATTGCATGCGTCGTCGACGTCCAGCATCTGCTCCTCGAGCCAAAGCCTGGCATCCGGCAGGTTCTGCAGATCAAATTCGGCCGTAAACTCGGCGCGATTTGTGCCAGTGCGCGTAATGCCGGTACCGCCGCGTTCCCCCAACACCAGCCCCAGGGCATCGACCAGGATCGATTTTCCCGCACCGGTCTCGCCGGTCAGGACCGTCATTCCGGGTGCAAATTCGACCTCGGCCTGATCAATGATGGCGAAATTTCTGACCTGCAAACTGATGAGCATCGTTCAGTCGCTCTCTTGATTCCTGGTTCGGCTGTCACGACCCCAGTGAAGTTTGGAACGCAGGATCCCATAATAATCGTAGCCCGGAGGATGAATCAGCGTTATTCGGTTCGCAGATTTCAAAATCAGCAGACTGTCGTCCGGGTCAAGTTCACCGAGTGAGTGTCCATCGACCGATACTTCCGCTTTGGTATCGTGACGGGGCAACAGTTTGACTTCGATATCGAGGCCGGCGGGAATGACAATCGGCCGGTCACTCAGTGTGTGCGGACAAATCGGCACGATAACGACTGCGTCCAGCAATGGTTCAATGATCGGACCGCCGCAGCTAAGCGCGTAAGCCGTCGACCCGGTTGGCGTGGCTACGATGAGTCCATCGCCCGCATGGGTGTTGACGAAACGACCGGCGATCCTGGTCTCGAAATCGACCATGCGGCCGGTTTCCCGACGTTGCAATACGATGTCGTTCAGCGCTACGGCGGATCTTTCGCTGCCGTCGGACGAGGTGATTTTCGCAATGAGCTGCAGCCGCGTTTCCCGGGAGTAGCGGCCGGCCAGAATCTGCCCGAGATTCTCGAGCATCTCCGCGGGGGATACGTCGGCGAGGAATCCAAGTCGTCCCCGGTTGACACCGAGTAGCGGCACTTTGCCACTGCCGGTTAGCCTGGCGGCGTGCAGCATGGTACCGTCGCCACCGACCGCGATGATCAGGTCGGCTTCGGCCGCAAGATCGGCGTCGCTGACCGGTCGTGCCTGAAAGGTCGCGGGCGCATCCGCAAGGCTAATAACGTCGATGCCAGCTTTTGTTAAATATTCGGCGAGCAAAGCCATAGGGTCCGCGACCCGCGGATCTGAATACCGGCCAAGAATGGCTACCGTCTGAAAAGCTTTGCTCATACCGGTCTTTGGTGTCACCCTTGATATTGTTCTTTAATCGCCCAACGTGGCGAATCGTGAGATAGCCTGTCAGATTGTTACAAACCCTTGACCGACCGCCAAGCCATTGCTAGTTTTTTGTTTTCAGAATAGCACTTTGTGTTAGTTGTTCATTTTGCGTTTCCAGACGAATGACCACAGAAGCAATCACTTCGGTTCCCAATGAACGGGCACAATTCCTTCTAAAGGCATTGATCCAGCGATTCATTCGTGACGGCCAGCCGGTCGGCTCGCGGACTTTGTCCCGTGATTCCGGGCTGGAGCTCAGTCCGGCAACGATTCGCAACGTCATGTCTGATCTTGAGGAACTGGGGTTCGTGTCTGCGCCGCATAAGTCCGCGGGCCGTGTTCCGACCCCGCAAGGTTACCGCCTCTTCGTTGATACGCTGGTGCGCTACAAGCAGCCCAGAGAAGGCGAAATTCGGAAGCTTCAGTCACAGATCAAGCGACAGCAGGACGACCCGGATGCGCTGCTGGGCTCTGTTTCGAGTCTGCTATCCAGCCTGACAAAGCTGGCGAGTATTGTGACAGCCCCTCGCGGCCAGCGCGCAATTTTGCGACAGATCGAATTCCTCGTACTGTCAGACAATCGCATACTGGCGATTCTCGTCATTAATGATCGAGAAGTGCAAAACAGGATTTTGCATACGGCACAGCCGTACACGGCCGGAGAGCTGCAGAAGGCTGCGAATTTCATTAACGACAATTATGTCGGCAACGATCTCATGGAGATTCGCGAACGCCTGATCAAGGATCTTGAGCAGACCCGTGATTCCATGAATCGTGCGATGCACGACATCATCTCGGTCGCACAGTCAGCAATGGAAGACGCGGCATCGCCCCAGGGCGAGTTTGTTCTGACCGGCGAAACCAACCTGATGGATTTTGCGGAGTTGTCGGACATTGATACGCTGCGGCGTTTGTTTGAGGCATTTTCGAAGAAGCGCTTCATGCTGAAGCTGCTCGACAAGAGTATCAATGCCAGTGGCGTACAGGTATTCATCGGGGAGGAGTCGGGCTATCAGATTCTGGACGAGGTTAGCGTCGTGACCGCCCCTTATCGGGTCGACCCCGATCACATCGGTGTGCTTGCCGTCATTGGCCCGACCCGAATGGAGTATGACCGCGTGGTGCCGATCGTCGATATTACGGCCCGGTTGCTGGCGTCTGCGTTGAACCCCCACAGCTAAAGCTTGGCGAGTCATGATTAGTCCGGGTCCGCGCTTGATATTTGGGTGCATACCCCCAAAATCCCCCCATCTCTGATTCCGGTGACAGGCCTTCGGTCTCGCCGGCACCGAAAAACCGGGAGTAAATGAGAATATGAACGGACAGCCCGATTGTCCCGAAGCAGATGACGCAGGCGATGCAGTGAGCGCCGACGCCGAAGAGCAGGCGGTAGAAGAGGCTAGCGGCCCAGCCACGGTTTCAGGCCCGGACCCTGATCCGGCGGAGCTGCAGGCCCAGGTTGACGAAAACTGGGAAAAATACCTGCGGGCTGCCGCAGAGCTTGAAAACGTCCGCAAACGTGCAGCACGCGATGTCGAGAACGCGCACAAATTTGCGTTGGAACGATTCGCGCTGGAGCTGCTGGCAGTTCGCGACAGTCTCGAAATGGGCCTCGCTGCCGGAGAAGATGCAGATGTCGAAAGCCTGCGGCAGGGCAAGGAGGCGACCTTGAAGCAACTGGTTACCATCCTGGAGCGCTTTGGCGTCGAGGAACTCGACCCGCAGGGCGAGCCGTTCGATCCAAGCATGCATGAGGCGATGACGATGCAGCCCTCGGCCGATGTTGAGCCAGGCTCCGTACTCACCGTATTTCAAAAGGGCTATGCCCTGAACGGCCGGCTGCTGCGCCCGGCACGGGTCGTGGTTGCGGCCGTCGCGGAGGACAGCGCCGGGGCAGGATGAACGGTGCAACGCATGCAATAAAGTGCTTGTAAAGAGGTACCGAAGTCCCCACTTACAGCCTAGTTGTTACATATTTCGGAGATTTAGAAATCATGGGTAAAATTATTGGTATCGACCTGGGTACTACCAACTCCTGCGTGGCAATCATGGAAGGCGGCCAGCCGAGAGTGATTGAAAACAGCGAAGGAGATCGCACCACGCCCTCGATTGTTGCTTTCAGCACGGATGACGAGGTACTCGTCGGGCAGTCGGCAAAACGCCAGGCGGTGACGAATCCGAAAAACACGCTGTTCGCGGTCAAAAGGTTGATTGGCCGTCGCTTCGAAGATGATGTTGTGCAGCGCGATATGAAAATGGTGTCGTACAATATCGTCAAAGCCGACAATGGCGATGCCTGGGTTGATGCGAACGGCAAATCCATGGCCCCGCCGGAGATTTCCGCGCGGGTGCTGATGAAGATGAAGAAGACCGCCGAAGATTATCTCGGCGAAACGGTGACCGAGGCTGTCGTGACGGTTCCTGCCTATTTCAATGACTCGCAGCGCCAGGCGACAAAAGACGCGGGCAAGATTGCGGGACTCGACGTCAAACGCATTATCAACGAGCCGACTGCCGCTGCACTGGCCTACGGCATGGATAAAAAACGGGGCGATGTGACGCTCGCAGTGTATGACCTTGGCGGCGGTACGTTCGATGTTTCCATCATTGAAATTGCTGAGGTTGATGGTGAGCACCAGTTTGAAGTACTGGCGACCAACGGCGACACATTCCTCGGCGGCGAAGACTTCGATATGCGGGTTATCGAGTACCTGTCATCGGAGTTTCAGCGCGAAAGCGGTGTCGATATCACGCAGGATCCGCTGGCCATGCAGCGACTGAAAGAAGCTGCAGAGAAGGCGAAGATTGAATTGTCGACGCAGCAACAGACCGAAATAAATCTGCCATACATCACGGCCGACGCCAGCGGCCCCAAGCATCTGAACATCAAGCTGACTCGCGCCAAGCTCGAGTCGCTGGTTGAAGAGCTGGTGGCCAAGACCATCGGTCCGTGCAAGATCGCGCTGCAGGATGCCGGTCTGAAAGTCAACGAGGTCGACGATATTATCCTCGTTGGCGGTCAGACCCGGATGCCGAAAGTTCAGGAAGAAGTTCAGAACTTCTTCGGCAAGGAGCCGCGACGCGATGTCAATCCGGACGAGGCGGTTGCGATGGGTGCAGCCATCCAGGGTGGTGTTCTGGCTGGAGACGTCAAAGACGTATTGCTCCTGGACGTGACACCACTCTCGCTCGGAATCGAGACCCTTGGTGGGGTAATGACAGACCTGATCGAGAAGAACACGACCATACCGGCGAATGAAACGCAGGTGTTCTCGACCGCAGACGATAACCAGACCGCAGTAACCATTCATGTTCTGCAGGGCGAACGCCAGCGCGCCCAGGACAATATATCCCTGGGCCGTTTTGACCTGGCCGATATCCCGCTGGCGCCGCGAGGCCTGCCGCAGATCGAGGTGCAGTTCGATATCGATGCGAACGGTATTCTCAATGTTTCGGCGAAGGACAAGGCCTCTGGCAAGAGCCAGAACATCATCATCAAGGCATCCAGTGGTCTTGCCGAAGAGGAAATCGAAAAGATGGTAGCGGATGCCGCCAGCCATGCGGAGGAAGACAAGAAGTTCCGCGAGCGGGTAGATGCTCGCAACCAGGCCGACGCGCTGATTCATGCGGCTGAAAAGTCCTTGTCGGAGGCGGGTGACAAGGTCAGCGGTGAAGAGCGACTTGCAGTAGAGACCGCGGTCTCCGATTTGAAAGCTGTGCTTGAGGATGGCAACAAGGAAACCATCGAAACCAAGACCGCTGCTTTGAGCGAGGCGTCCGCCGCTATCGCGAAAAAGCTTTACGCTGAGCAGGCAGCCACGGATGGCGGAGCGCCGCCGGAAGGTGATAGTGGCACGGACGATGTTGTCGATGCGGAATTCGAGGAAGTCGACGACGGCGATAAATCGAAGTCGGACTAATAGCGGGACAGGGCGCTCGGAGCGTTCAATTGTCTGAAAATGTTTACTGGGCGCCGTTACCGGCGCCCGATTTTTAGTACAAAGATAAACATGGCAAAGCGCGATTACTACGAAATTCTTAAGGTGACGAGGACCGCGTCCGCGACGGAGATCAAAAAGGCCTATCGTCGCCTTGCCATGAAGCATCACCCCGATCGCAACAGGGATGACGCCGGCGCCGAGGCAAAATTCAAGGAAGCCAAGGAGGCGTATGAGGTCCTGAAAGACGGGGACAAGCGCGCTGCTTACGATAGATTCGGCCACGATGGCGTGCGCGGCGGGGCCGCTGGCGGTGGCTTCAGCGGTGAGGGTTTCGGCGACGTATTTGGCGAGGTATTTGGCGATATTTTTGGCGGCGGCCGTCGCGGTCGAAGCCAGGTATTTCGTGGCGCTGATCTCGGCTACGAACTGAAGCTGGATCTCGAAAAAGCGGTCAGCGGGGACTCCATTACGATCGAGGTGCCGACCCGGGTTACCTGTGATGAATGCGCTGGCAGCGGTTCGGAAAAAGGCTCAGAGCCGGTGACGTGCACAACCTGCGGTGGTGTCGGTCAGGTTCGGATGCAGCAGGGATTCTTCTCAATTCAGCAGACCTGCCCTGCCTGCAAAGGCAACGGAACAGTCATCAACAATCAATGCCACAAGTGCAATGGAAGGGGCCGCGTTAGCAAAAACAAGAAACTGGCCGTCAAGATTCCGGCCGGTGTTGACGGTGGCGATCGGATTCGCCTGGCCGGTGAGGGTGAGGCCGGTAGAAACGGCGGACCGCCAGGAGATTTGTACGTCGAGATTCGCGTCAGGCCGCACAAAATATTTCGGCGCGATGGCACAGATCTTTCCTGCGAAGTACCAATCAGTTTCGCGACGGCGGCGCTCGGCGGAGAGGTCGAACTGCCGACGCTGGACGGTACTGTTTCTCTTAAAGTTCCGGCAGGGACACAATCCGAAAAGGTATTCCGGCTGCGCGGTAAGGGCGTGACAACGGTACGCGACAAGCGACGCGGCGATCTTTTCGCCAGGCTTGCTGTGGAAACGCCGATCAACCTGACTGAAGAGCAAATCGCATTGCTGGGACAATTTGAGGCATCCGTCAGTGTTGGCGGGGAACGGCATAATCCACGAGCTGGTGGCTGGCTCGACACGGTGAAACGCTTCTTCGATCGAATTAGTTAGGGCCCGTTGCTGGTGAGCAGATGACAAACGATACGCTGAGGGTTGCGGTACTGGGTGCCGGCCGCATGGGTCAGCAGCTGGTGCAGGTCATTGAGGAGGCGACTGATTGCCAGCTAGCGGGCGTTTGGTCGCGCAACACGGATACTGACCTGCCTGCGTTGCTGGCCGGCGCCGACGTGGCTATCGATTTCACGCTGCCGGAGGCGACCAAAGAAATTACCGGCGTCGCGGCCGCGCAACGTGCGCCCCTGGTCTGCGGTGTTACCGGAATCGGCCAGGAGGCCGAAGCTGCAATAGCAGCGGCGACGCGGCACATTGCCCTGTTATACGACCGCAACATGAGCCGGGGAATCGCTGTGATGTCGAGATTGTTGCGGCAGGCGGCGGTGGCCCTCGGGCCGGCTTTCAAGGCAGAGATTCGCGAGACTCACCACAGAGATAAAAAAGATGTGCCCTCCGGCACTGCGATTGCCCTTCGCGAGGCGTTGGGTGATGCATCGATTAACATCGATTCACGCCGCGAAGGGGAGGTGGTTGGCGACCACCTGGTCAGATTTGTGTCGGCCGGTGAATCGATCGAAATTGCGCACAGCGTCAGCAACCGCCGTGTATTTGCGGAAGGTGCGCTGGCCGCCGCCCGCTGGTTGGCGGACCAACCTCCCGGACTGTATCGAATGACGGATATCTGGTCTTAGAGGTATCCTTGGGTCTGGCGCT
>SMWE01000080.1 GCA_004357475.1 Gammaproteobacteria bacterium | reverse complement strand
TCTACGCCAGTGACAGGCACGAATAACGCCGAGTCTTAGGTGAGCCTAAGACCATGGTGGGCACTGACAACCACCATTTCTTGGGGCGTGCCCAAAATAGTGGAGCCGCAATGTGTAGTGGTTTGGGATCAGGGCGTCCCGCCACACATGCAAATGAGGCGAGCCCGTAGGGCCCGTGCAGACCCTCCGAAAACGAAGTAGACTTGGGTCTGGTGCTGCGCTATGCAATATATAACAGCCGTGACCTGCTGGAAGCACAGCATCGCTTTTCACGCCACCTCCACATAATTTCCAAAGCTGTGTGGTTCGAAGTAGCAAAGGACCGTGAACAAACGAGTCGGTCATTTAACGCTCATCCGTCTTCGCCCGCGCGAAGACATCCGGGCCGAGCGCAGCTTGTAGCCAGGACGATACTCCGCTACGAGTCGCGGAAGTATGTGGGGCCAACTGCTACCAGATTTTGGAGACGCTCCAGTATGCTGGAGATCGCGCTTCAGCTCTGCAGCAGCGCACAATGATAGACGGAGCAAGGCGTTGATTTGAAGACGCATCACTGGTGGCATGGTTGTTGCATTCTGGGTGTTAGCAATGACAGTAATGCCATCGTTCCGGACGACTTGTCCCGGAGCAAGTCACGGGTTGACCGCAGCAACAAGGGAGCAATCATGTTCGGTATGAAGATCTGCAAATCAATGTTCTTGACGCTGACCGCGATAATAGCAGTGGGCGTGTTTTCGACCAGCACGTCTGCTCAGGAAGTAGATGCAAAAGTACTGCTTGAGCAGATGAGCAAAGAAATTGCGGGGCTTGATAGTTTCATCGTATACGGCGATGCGTATGCGGACGCACGGCTCGACGCGGGGCAAATAATTGAGCACTCATCGCAAGTGACCTTGCGACTTAGGAGAGAACCCGGGTCGATTCGCATAACAAATCGAAATGCCGAAAACACGAAGGAGATCTATTTCAACGACGGTTCGTTAAGCGTCTACAGTACAAACGATAACTTCTATGCGCAGACGGATATTCCAAAAGGCGTGGAGTCTATGCTGGATTTCGCTGTCAATGAAGTGGGTATCGATGCGCCATTACTGGACTTTGTGTCAGCAAATGTAGCCGACGGCCTTCTACAAGATGCCGACGAAGTACGTTATCTGGACACAAGCCTGATTCGGGGTGAGATTTTTCACCATATCGGAATTCGATCTCAGGATTTGGATGTGCAAATTTGGATCGCCTCGGAGGGCCGGCCATTGCCGGGAAAACTCGTCATAACTTCGAAATGGGAGGGCGGATCGCCGAGATTTGTCGCGTTCTTCAAATGGGATACCGATCCCGCTTTTCCCAGTGATTTATTCAGGTTCGAGCCGCCAGACGGTGCAGTCGCGGTCGAGTTCCTACTTGACAATCTGCAGTAAGGAGCTACTCATGCAACGACGCCAGCTAGTTAAAGCACTTCTTACTCTGGCCACCGGGAGCGTAATTGGTGGCCTGTCATTTTCGGCTTTTGCGAAGGTAGGTAGACCGGCGAGTCCCACCAGCGTGGGTGGCAGCCGGCGGCGACACCAGCGGCGAAGGCGGCGACGCGTCTACCGCAACATGAGGTTGTCCTCGCTTCCCTACGGTTGTTCGGTAACCCGGTTAAGGGGCGGAGTGACCTATTACTATTGTCGTGGCATCTGGTACCGACCCGCGTACCAGGGAACCACAGTCGTGTACGTGGTTGAAATTATTGACTCAGGCGCGAATACGGACGTGGAATTCATAATATTGGAATAGCATTCTCAAATTGCCGTTCCGCGGGTTGCCTCTCAGTGCCATCGACTTACAAAGCTGCGCCGTACAACAGTCTGCTCAGGATGTCGGCCGGCTTGTTTTGTCGAGTTGATCGTGCAAAGCATAGGAACTTAATGCGAATCATATTCGTTTCCCGATTCAAGCAAGCGTTGTCAACGTGATTTCGCCGTCGGCTTGCCCGTGCATGCAGTAATTCGCTCGCTGGCCTTGATGCCATTATGATCTGACAGATGATTTACATCCAACCCGTCGTGCAATAACCGGGCTCAGACTGAAGCATGCCATTAATCGGAATGAATTTTTTCGCAGAACTAAAACGGCGCAACGTATACCGCGTGGCCATCGCGTATTCGATTGCCGGGTGGCTTCTGCTGCAGTTCGCCAGCACCTTTGTGCCGATACTGGGTCTGCCTGAATGGGTTCCCCGACTGATCTTTTTGTTGTTGGTGATAGGTCTGGTCCCGACCGTGATCGCCGCCTGGGCGCTTGAGTTGACACCCGAGGGAATCAAGCTCGAAAAGAATGTCGACCGCAACGAGACGGAGACTGTCCAAACGGGACGCAAACTGAATTTCTTCATCATCGGCACGCTGGTGCTCATTATTGTCTTCTTGATTGTCGAACGCGTGTTCATTGCCAATGTGGGTGAGCCGCCGCCGGTGACGGTCATTGACGCCGGGCCGAACAAAACCATCGCCGTTTTGCCGTTTGCCGATCTCAGCAAAGACCGGAGCCAGGAATGGTTTGCCGATGGACTCGCGGAAGAAATCCTGAACGCGCTGGCCCGCACGCCGGATCTCATGGTGTCGTCGCGAACGTCGGCATTCACCTACAAAGGCTCGGATAAAGACATATCGACGATTGCTAAGGAACTTGGTGTCGCGCATATCCTGGAGGGATCAATTCGTGGCACAGGCAAACGCATCCGGGTGACGGCCCAGCTGATTCGAGCAGCGGACGGTTTTCACATCTGGTCGCAGACCTATGATCGTGACCTCGAAGATGTCATCGGAATCCAGGAAGACGTCGCGCTCAGAATCGCCAACGCACTTCAGACGACGATGGATCCCAAGGCGCTGCAGGACATGGTGCGGGTCGGCACGCGTTCGGTCAGGGCATACCAGGCATATATCCAGGGTCTATCGCTCAGGGCCAGGTCGTTCAGGACCAGTAACTGGCAGTTCTATTTAGAGTCTTACGAGCAATTTGAGGAGGCGCGACGCATCGAGCCAAGGTTTGCGGTGGCGCATCGTGAGTCGGCGGACTATTGGAAGGTTCAAATGAATCCCGTCCGTCGACAGACTGGTCTCACTGATCTCAAGCCCCCGGAGATGCGGGACAAATTTCGTGAGCGCATCGATCTCGCTATTGAAACCGCGAAGGACTCGATCGAGGTCATCGGGAGCAGGGCCCAAAGAGCTACCGTAGGCTTGCACCTTAGAAACGCGATCCGATTTTTTCAGGAATATCTCGAGGCCAGACCTCACGATTACCAGGCCTGGAACAACCTGTTGGTCGTCGCGTTGCTCGCAGCAGACCGCGATGCAGGCGCCATAGCGCTCGCAGAACTTAAAGCGGCGGGTGAGTTCGATCGCGTCGCCGCCGCGATGTACGTGGGCAATGGTTATCGCTTCGGAAAAGCCTCGGTTGCCGCGGATTACGGCCTAAAAGCGCTTGAGCGCTGGCCCAACCACACCGGCATTTCATATCAGACACATCGCAGTCTGCTTTGGGCGATGCGCGTTGACGAGGCTGCGACCTTGTTCGCACGTATCAACCAGAATGACTCAGGCACCGCGGTGACACGGTCGCGACAGGCCTGCGCCGAAGGTCGCCGTGACGACGTACTGCGTATACTCGAGGATCTCCGCAGAGCGGACAATCACAGTCTTGCCGATGAATGGCTGATCCTTATGATGCTCGGCGACAAACAGGCAGCCACCGAGCTGCTGCAGGTCTTTGAGTCGAACGGGGTTACTTATCAGCTTGCGTCCTGGCTGAGCTACCACACGTTCGACCCTGGCCCATTTCCATCTCTAATGCAGATGCTTCAACAAGAGAGGGTCAAGCGACCGCCCCCGGCGGAGATCCCGTTCGCGTGCCCAGCGGACTGAATGTCGGTCAGAAAACTATGCTGTACGTCAAACGATCAATAACCGAAGCCCAATGTAAAGCGTGCAAATACATTCAGATCTTTATGCTTGCGCGCAACGTTTTCGAGCTGCTCCAGTTCCTTGCGCCAACGTGCGCGTATGTCGATGGCGAGATTACTGCTGCGCCGCCACATGTAACGAATTTCGATCGCTTCTTCGTTCTCCCGGTACTGGGGTGACAACAGCCAACCGGCGTCGGTTCGGCCGTAGTTGATCCCGACGCTGTGATCGGGTTGGAACTCCACCAGGCTGGCAGAGAAAAGATAAGCGAAGCCATCCGTGTCGCCAGCTCCGGCCAGCCCCACGGCCGCGCGCGTCGGGGTTTCCGGGGCATAGCCGATCTCGCCGGCGATATTCAGGCGCGGTCCGGTGGAACCCTCCGGCCAACTTGCGGCGAATCGGCCGACGAAGCCCGTGTAATCTTTTATGCGTCCGTCCCGGCTGCCGTCTTTCATCAGCGATCGGGGCATATAGGTGATATCGAAGCCCTGTTGATTGATCGGTCCGAAACGCCGCTCATTCTCCGCGGCGAGAAAGTACGTGATTCTCGCGCCATCATCTTCGAAGTCGATCGGTCCACGCCGAATATTGCCCGTGCCGTCGGCCTGATTCCTCTGCAGAATCAAGTGGCCGGTCCAATCGTTGTTGACATGTAATATGCCATGCACACCGTCCGTCCAGTTCACGTTCGTGCCACCGCTGTCGTTTCGGTCCAGCGACTTTGCGAACACGCCGGCGCGGCTGACGAATTTTGTCTGCAACCTGCCGATCGCGACATCAAATTTTTCACGACGAAAACTGTGGATATAGAGTTGATCGAAGGTGATATCACCGTCGTCGATACTCGACGAATTCGGCAAAGTGCTGTAGAAAACAATGTCAGGATTGCATTTGTCTGTTGAGCAGGTACTCGCCAGCCGCCCACCGACGATGAGTTTCTCGGTAATACTGTAGGTGCCACCTGCTCTGAATCGGCCACGCCATTCAGACACCGACTGATTGCTCGCGTCTCTGTTGTCTTCGTCGGTGTATGTATAGCCAGCCCGAAAATCACCACGGAAGTTCCACCCGCGGGTTTCGCGGCCCGCGTCTATCGACCCGATTGAATCGTCGAGCGATCCGCTCGCTGCATCGACTTCATCGCTTAAATCTGCATTGTCAGGATTCGCCGGCTCCCCGTCGCCTGCGCGATCCATGGCGACAACCTCCTCGGCATCTGCGTTTTCCAGCAAGGCTTCGCTAACACCGGCTTCGTCCTGCACAGGAGTTGTCATCACTTGCGCATACGTCGGGAAGCCCGGCAATGCCAGCAAGATTATGCAATTAATACGCGCAATTCGCATGTTTTCCTTCTTTTAAACAACGCATGTGCGCGACCAGCCTCTGCCCGCGTGAAGTCTCTATTGGTTCCCGATCATAATGCCGAAACCGGAAATGCCCGCTCCAGCGCCATCACATTATCCAGCATGACGCTCACGAAATTGCCCTCTGCAGGCCGATTGCCGCACGGCCGAAACACGAGGCTTTCAATACCCATACCCTCAAGCTGACTCACCGTATCCCGAAGCGGCTCGTTCTCCCAGATCATCCAGGCCGCGTTATGCGCGCTAAGCAGTTTGAACAGCTCGCGCCATTGGTCATTGTCCGGTGTTTCATGTGGCTCCCAGTGGACCGAGCGCCCGCTCAGTTTGTAGGCCCGTGCCAGATATTGAAATACGGGGTGCGAAAACACCAATGGCTGATCGCCGATTCGCTCGGCCACGACTTTCAGTCGTGTATCCAGCTCGCCGAGATCTTGTTGCAGCTCGTGCCAGCGCTCGCGATAATTGGGCTCGTTTTCCGGACGCAGGCGAACGAGCGCATCGAAAACAGCGCGGGCCTGGCCAGCCGCAAATTTCATGTCCAGCCAGCTGGTAAATGCCATGCCCTGATGACTGTGGTCCCCGCCCGGACCGTGGCTATGCGTTATGGTGTCATCCAGCGGTATCAACTGGTCGGCCAGCGCGCTTGACGTGTCGATGAGCCGGGACTGCGACAATGTGGCGCGCTGAAGCCAGCCTGCATACCCCGCGCCGTTAAGGAGAACCAGATCGGCCTGCTGGTAGTCGGCGATGGCTTCTGCATCAGGTGACCAGAAAGCCGGATCGACGTCAGGTGGAACCGGAAAGACAACCTTGACTGACTCGCCCGCAATGCGCTCGGCAAAATAGGCGAGCGGATAGTTCACGGTATAAACCCGCGGCGAGTAGCGCAGCGCTTCAGTGTCTTCGCTGGCCTGTTTTTCTTTTGTACAGGCAGCCACTATCAAAACACCGGCAAGCATTGCTAGTAGTTTCATCGACACCTGCATTCCTCGTTATCTGATCTCAGGTCAACACGAAGCTTTCAATGATTCGCGGACCAAAGCGCCAGGTAACCAACGTCAATACCGCGGCCAGCGAACTGCTCAGGATGACTACAATGACCACTTCTGCCAGCAACATGGAAGTCACACGCAAGCGTGAGCCGCCAATTTTGAGCATCGTATCGATCTCGCGTCGCCGTAGCCTCAGGGAGAGCATGAAAACCAGCGCGGCGGTCGCGATGGTCGCCAATCCTGCAATGATGACTGCGGCGACTATGAACTGCTGGATGGTCAGTATCGTATCAAGCAGCTCATCGATCACGGTGACAGGGCGAACAATTTGACTGGTCGCATCATCATCGGTGTATCGTCCCCTCAGGATGATGCCGGATTTCTCGTTTCTGGGTACCACCAGCACGGCTGTGAGCGGATAGTCGGCAAGGTCGCCGTGGAAATGAAACGAGTCCACGTTATCCTCGGTAATCTCGTTGTATTGCACGACTGAGGCATTGGCGACGATGTTTTCTTCCGAGCGTCTGAGAACACCCGAGGCCGCCTCGGGACGCGTCAGGTCCTGATGGCCGTGACCGAGGCCCTCGATGATCCAGGCGGTTTTTACGTCGACAAAAATTGCATCGTCGTCCGGCGTAAACGCCCGCTCCAATACGCCGGCGACTTTCATCTTTAAGGGATACACGCCTGCCAGGTCGAATACCGTTTCGGGCGAGGAAATCACCGTATCACCCGGATTAACGCCTAAAGACTCAGCTACGGTTGCGCCGACGACGCATTCTCCGAGCACTGCCATCGGCCGGCCGAAGGCGAATCTCAGATCATGAAAACTGAAGTAATCGAGACTCGTACCGACGATGGGATGCGTTCGACTGCGAAACCGAACATACAGCGGGATGGCATCGGCGAGGCCAGAATCTGCCACCATGGTCGCTTCCGAATAGTCGATCAGCTCCGGATGTTCCGACGAGAAATACAGGGAGTTCAATGCCAGCTCCAGCGGGCTTCCCTTGGCACCAACGAGCAGCGGTGTCGCCCCGGCCCTTGCCCTCAAATGCTCAGCGCTCTGCTCCACGACAACATTGAGCCCAATGGGCAGATAGATGATTAACATGATCGAAGTTACGAGGATGGCCGTCTTCAGGCGATGGTAAACCAGGTAACGCCACGCCAGGTAAAGCACGTCCCGCATCACATCGGTCCCGCAATATTTTCCAGCCGCTGCTCTGCCCCGTGTGCGCAGAAATCCTTAAAGTCTATGACCCGCTGGAATCGATGCAGGACTTCGTGGTCGTGGGTTACGGTGACCAAAGTTGCGGCATTCTGGTCGGCGTACTGAAAGAGGATATCGAGTACGCGATTCTTGTTCAGCGGATCAAGATTGCCCGTTGGTTCATCGGCCAACAGCAATGGCGGCTGCACGACTAACGCCCGGATCACCGCGACGCGTTGTTTTTCGCCCTGAGAAAGTTGATTGGCATATCGTGCAAGCTTGTCACCGATGCCCACGCTTTCTGCGATCATTTCCGCACGCTCGCGAACGCTTGTATCAAGCACAAGCGTGCGGTTAATTCGATACGGCAGGAGTATATTGTCGAGGACGTTCAAGTATTCAAGCAGCTCGAACTCCTGGAATACCAGCCCGATATTGGCGATTCGAAAGTCACGCCGAGCCGCGTCATGCAGCCCGGAGATTTTGTAACCGTTAGTAGTGATCTGGCCTGATTGCGGAGTTGCGTTACCCGCGATCAGGTTGAGCAGCGTCGTCTTGCCCGAACCGCTCGGACCGACAATGGCGACGGTCTCGCCATGAGCGACGTTTAGCTGAGGGATCTCCAGTGAAAAGTCTCCCTCGTCATAGGAGAACCGGAGATCCCCGATTTCAATCATCAGTGCTATTTGCCATGAAACTCGTCGAGTCTGTCGCGCAGCAATTCCGCCCAGCTACCGAGCATCCGGCGTGCCTCGGCTCGGTTGGTAAGGCGGGAGCTGTACGACATATAGCCACCCACTTTTCGCGCCACCTTCCTGTCTGCAGCCCGAGCGAGAATATCTCCCGTCACCGAGTCAAAAAGCTCAATGTAAATGGTTGCCGCGCCCGCAGAGGACGTATATGTGTAGCTTCGCCCGGCCGACATGGTGTCAGGGGCTGTAATGTCGAGATCTATGATGGCGGGACGCACCAGCAGAACATCGTCTCCCGCAGTATCGACAATCTTGTAGCCACCGTCCCCGCTGAGCTTCTCCGTAAAGACTTCACGAAACAGGTCGGCTACATCCGCCTTGATTTTCTCCATATCGCGGGATGAGATGCGTATTCGCGACCCCGCCTGTTTGTGATCGCGCTGCCAGTCCTTCCTGAAAGCCACAGTGCAGTCGAGAATGATTATCTTGTCATAGATGCTGAAGTCTGCATCTGGATCGATGTAGGCGACTGCAACCTTGCTATCCGGCACCAGCGTCAAGCCGTCGTAAGTCTCGCCCGCGAGCTCCTGTTCCTGGGCAAAGGCTCCTGGCGATGCCGACAACAGCAAAGCCGATGAAAACATGACTGCTGCGATTGCTAATCTATTCGGTTCATTTCGTTCCTGTTTCATCGTAAATCCTCAGTTATGGAATAAGTGTGTCGAACATTTTACTCTGTGCTCGATAAATTGCAGCAATTATCGTGCCGGATCAGGGCTTCAGTCCATCGACGCCGAATGGGAGCGGGGCCTCTTCACCCCCTGGCGAAAATCTCCAACATTTAGGGCTGGCCCCAGTATTTAGGAGACCGCCACGGCGACTAGTGGTCCGCTGATATGCATCGTCGATTGAAAATCGACGTTGAAGATATTAGTCCAGTCAGCCACGTAGGACGGGCGCGCTTTTGCGATCACCATTGCCACGCTACATAACCGCCGAATGCGGTCAGGGCCTTCAACTCGCCCGTCGCCGGATCGAACATCATGTCTTGACCTGTGGGGGCGAATTACTGTTCTGCACACAAATTCGAGAGATTTCCAAGTCTTGTCATATCCTTTGATGATGGGATCGACGCACTTTTTAATGCAACGATTACCGAACGTGCAGGCGGAGATGAGTTTACATGTGCTCGCCTACAATCTGCGGCGCGCGATCAACATTCTCGGTGTAGCGAAGATCGTGGCACAGATGCAGGCGGCCTGAGCGCGCCGCTTTTCGATTGTCGGCGCATCAGCTCACGCTCAAGCGATGCACTATTTCGCCAAAAACCAGGTTGCGAATTCTAATGCCGCTGCGGTGATCTCACTCAGTGATGCAAAAAATGGAGCGAATATTCGGGCAACGCTCATTTGTGAACAAATACTGCTCTTTCCACACAGCCTCGGCCACGAGGAGACCTTAGCTTGCGATTCTACGAACTG
>SMWE01000079.1 GCA_004357475.1 Gammaproteobacteria bacterium | reverse complement strand
TTTATAAGGGGTATCCAGTTAGCTCCACTTACGTCAATATATAGTGGTGGCGGATATGCCCAAAATGCCTGTGTCAGGTCGTGATTATCCACGGACCTGGGATCAATTTCTCGATTGGTTTCCCGATGAGGCCGCTTGTCGCCGTTATCTTGAGGGTATTCGTTGGCGCGGCGGGTTTGTGTGCCCGAGCTGCGGCGAGCCGGGTGAGGCATTTCGCGGTAGCCGTGGCCGCTGGATCTGTCGACATTGCCGGTATCAGTGCACGGTGACCGCGGGCACGGTGTTCGACAAGACCCGCACATCGCTGCGCAGCTGGATGGCGGCGGTGTGGTACATCACCAATCAAAAGCAGGGGGTCACGGCGCTTGGGTTGCAACGCGTGCTGGGCTTGGGCAGCTACCAGACGGCTTGGGCGATGTTGCACCGACTCCGCCGGGCGATGATCCGGCCGGGCCGCGAGCGTCTCAGCGGTGTAGTCGAGGTCGATGAGTCTGTCATCGGCCGATCGCCACCTAACAGGACGAGCGATACCGAACAAAAACAAAGACTTGTGGAGAAAGTGAAGGCGCTGCAGTCAATCGTGGTCATTGCCGTTGAGGTCAAAGAGCCAAAGGGCTTCGGTCGGATCCGCCTGCGCCGCGTGTCTGATACCTCTGCGGCCAGCGTGCTGCCATTCGTGAAAGACTCGATTGAGCCGGGCAGTTTGGTTCGGACCGACGGTTCCTGGGCGTATCATAAGTTGACCAAACACGGTTACCGCCGCGACCGGAACGTCATGCTTGATTCTGACGACCCAGCCCATGTCTCGATGCCCGCTGTGCATCGCGTCGCGGCGTTACTGAAACGGTGGCTGCTTGGGACGCATCAGGGCGCCGTCAAACCCAAACATCTTGATTACTATCTCGATGAGTTCACCTTCCGCTTCAACCGGCGCACCTCACGCTCGCGCGGACTGTTGTTCTATCGAATGATCGAGCAGGCGGTTGTGACCGAGCCGGTCACCTATGCTCAAATAGCAGGCAAGGTGAAACACCAGATATAGGGGGTAGTGGAGCTAACTGGATACCCCTTATGTTTATACAGTAACCAGGTTCAGTCGATCAGTCAACGCGGTAGCGCTAGTTCAGTACGCGGTAGCCCCGGCCTCTCATGCATCGTTTGAAAACCATTTGTTTTTCATGATCGCCCTCGATCGTCGAGCGTGTTGCCCCCCAGATCGCTCCGTAACCGGCGCCCGCATCCGCGTTACCGCTGATCGCACCGGTCGCGGCACCCACGACTGCACCGCCTGCGGCTCCCCTGGCTGCGCCTTTGGCGATAATAACTTGCTGCGAATACTCCTCGCATTCAGCCCAGTCGATTTGCAGTGCGGACTCATCCACGCCCTGCATGTCGATGATAGGGTCCGGATGCGATGCACAACCTGTGACCAGGACGGCGCATATCGCTACGATGATCGCACCTGTTCCATTTTTCATATCAATTCCTCATCCGTGTGTTGCGCATTGCGGATTGTAGGGCCCGTGACTGAACAGTGCCTGAACATCCGGCCATGCGCTGCAGTATGCTTGGTTTTCAGGCAGGGTCGCGGGGAAGCTGCGCATAAACGTATAATTACAACGCAGCCGGGTACCTTTGGTTGACCCACACCTGACCATCAATGCCATCTTCCTCACAAAGCGCGACGGCACGAGCCATCCTCTACGCATTCCTGGCGAATGCCGGCATCGCCATTGCCAAGACCTGGGCGGCAATGTTAACCGGCTCCGGCAGCATGCTCGCCGAGGCCATTCATTCATATGCCGATACCGCAAACCAGGTACTCCTGTTTCTCGGCCTGAAACAGTCAGTTAGACCACCGGATGCCGAGCACCCGCTCGGTTACGGGATGCTCAGCTATTTCTGGAGCTTCGTGGTTGCGATGCTGCTGTTCAGCGTTGGCGGCCTGTTTTCAATCTATGAGGGCGTACACAAGTTTCAGAACCCGGAGCCACTCACCCAGGTTTGGGTCGCGATCGTCGTACTGGTCGTCGCCGTCTTGCTCGAATCATTTTCGCTGCTCGGCTGCCTGCGCCAGATTCGCGACGTGCGTGGTGAGCGACCGTTTGGAGTGTGGCTCGAGCACACGCGAAACTCCGAACTCGTGATTGTTTTAGGCGAAGACATCGCGGCGCTGCTCGGCCTTTGCCTCGCACTCCTGTTCATTTCGCTGGCCGCGATAAGCGGTAACCCGGTTTTCGATGCCATTGGTTCTATGTGTATCGGGGTGGTGCTGATCGTAATTTCAGTTTTCCTTACGTTGCGCATGCAGTCACTGCTGGTCGGCCGCTCTGCGGATCCCCTGATTCGGGAAGCGATCGACAAGGTGATCCGCGATGACGAGCACATCGAACAGGTGTTCAACACGATCACGATGCAAATGGGTCCGTACACGATGCTGGCAGCCAAGATCAAGCTGAAATCCGGCATCGACATCGATACCGCGGTGGACGACATCAACGCCCTGGAAGTCCGGCTGAAAGAGGAAATTCCGAACCTGAAATGGTGTTTTATCGAACCCGACGTAATTGATTAATCGTTTTTGTAAATATGTACATCCTGCTGCGGGAACGGGAACGAAATGCCTTCCCGGTCGAAGCGCTTCTTGATTGCTTCGGTCAGGCCAAATTTCACACTCGAGTAATCAGCCCTGTTGACCCAGGGTCTGACAATGAAATTAACGCTGCTGTCCGCCAGTTCGGAGACGGCGAAGAGGCATTCCGGATCTTTGAGGATGCGGTCGTCCGCGTTTATCAGTTCCTGAAGTGTGCTGCGGACCTTATCCAGGTCATCGTCGTAACTGACACCAACCGTCATATCGATACGTCGCGTATCGTTTGCTGAATAATTGGTGATGATGCTGCCCATGATCTGGCCGTTCGGAACGATGATTTGCTTGTTGTCGACGGTCTTCAGAATTGTGGTTAAGATCTGCACCTCCAATACGATGCCTGAAATGCCGGCTGCTTCCACAAAATCACCGACCCGATAAGGCCGGAACAAAACGATCAGTACGCCTGCCGCAAAGTTTGCGAGCGAACCCTGCAGGGCGAGCCCGATGGCGAGACCGGCGGCACCCATTATCGCGATCAACGATGTCGTTTGCACGCCGATCTGGTTGATTGCGGCGATGATGACAAAAATCATCAATACCCATTAAACGAGGTTGTAGGCAAAGCTCTCGAGAATCTTGTCAATTTCCCGGGACTGCATGGCCTTGTGCAGGCCTTTGGTACGATGCGCGCGATCATGCGACCGACGAAGAAGATGACCAGTGCCATCAGCGCTTTCATGCCAAAATCCAGCCCAAGCGTTTGCACCGTTTCCCACAGACCTGCCCAGTCAAAACCTGTGAGGCCCGGCATCTGCAATTCGTTCATGATTTATTCCTGCCTTATTTTTGTTAGTGCCAGCCAGTTACCGGCAGCGATTAGTGCAAGACCGGCAATCGCTGGGGTGGACCACTGATAGTCCTCGAAGAGGGTCGAAATAATCAGCGCGACTATTGGAAATAATACCGAAGTGTAAGCCGCACGTGCAGAGCCAATTAATCTCAGCAGTGCGAAGTATGCGCCGAACGCGATAGCCGAGCCGAAAACCGCGAGGTAAAGCAACGACAGTACATACGCCGGTTCAAATGAAAAATTGATCGATCGTCCCATTAACAGGGCAACGACTACTGAACTCAGGCTACCCCATGCCATGGCATGCGCATTAACAGCGATCACAGGCAAATTGCGTGCAGTGTTGACAATCGCCGTCATATTGCCGAGCGACGCTATGACGACACTGCCTGTCGCCAGCGCAAAACCAGCGATTGTCCGGTTTCCCGGATCAATCGAAGAAACCTCGGGCCAGAAAAGGCATGCAACGCCGCCTACGCCGAGGGCGGATGCCAGCATCATCCTCCCTTCGAGTGGTTTGCCGAAGAAAATCCACTCGAAGAATGCGTTGCTTACAACGATCAGGCTGAAAATGACGGCGACCAGACCAGACCAGACGTGACGTATGAGGTTGCGTGATACACCATCATGTAACTTCCGGAGTACATCAGGATGCCCAGCAATACGACATAGCCGTATGACTCGAGTGGAATACGCGTTCTCCGTCCCGAAATGGCTGCGTAGGCGAACAACGCAATCGACGCCAGCCCGAAACGGTAGGCAACGGACACTTCTTCTGCGACCGGACCCAGTTGAAAGGTAATGGCGAACCAGGTGGAGCCCCAGATCAGGACAGCGGTCGTGTACAGGAAGGTAACCTGCATCTTTTTTCCTGTACGAAATGAATTAAAAGATCAGCGGTTAAAGCCGCGAATCGTCCATGTACGCGAGGCCGATCCTACTGAGGCGCGGCATCATAGCCGGGATGGAACCGAAAGATATAATAGGGCCCCTGAGCGTTGATGTGATCCCTGGTTTTCAGGACGAGTTCCGGCAGCGCGCTGTCTGCAAGATAAAGCCATCCGCGGGGGCCAGCCGACAAGCCGTCTGCCCAGCGGATACGGGGCGACCTGATCACCGTGTTGAGTGTCTGTCGCTGGTCAATGGCGATTACCGCGCCGTGCTCGACGTCGGTGACATAAATTTCACCACTTGCCACCGCCAAAATACCGTCACTCAGTGGTTTGTCGCTGAATCGCTCAACGCGGTTTTCCAGTTGCCGCGCGGGCATAGTCTCGTCGGTCAGGTCGCGAACCCGTACCCTGAACAGTCCGCTTTGATTGATTGCCGCAAAGTACAACCACTCATCGTCCGCATCGAGGGCGATACCGTCTACACCGGCTTTGAAAACCACCAGCCCGCCCAGAAATGACATGTCCCTGATCCGGGTTCTGACGACATAGTTCTGCGGGCTAACTGACACGTGTGATTCGAGCACTCGCCGCGCACTCCGCGTGGCAACATCGTAAACAATAATCGCCGGGCTCTTTCTCCACATACTGGCGTCTGCGATAAACACCGTGGCTCCGTCAGCCGATACGCGAAGATCCTGTAACAAAGATCCCGCGGGTGCTGTTTTCGGGCGAAATTTGTAGTCATGGATGATGTTGCCGTTGCTAAGGTCGAAGGCCAGCAAACGGGCGGTACCGAGTCCATGGTTACCGTGGTCGATGGTCCAGAGCCAATTCCGCTTATCGACCACCACGCCCAGTACCGTATCAAACAGGTGTGGCTGGACGGTGCCGCTGGGGTAGGGCACGGCCGCGTCGTCAACCCACTCAAGCAATTTGTTGCCGCGCGGCCTGGACTCGGGGTGCACCGTAAAAAAGATTCGCCCTTCCCGGTTGACGGCGACGTTACCGATTGGCTCTGGGTAGTTGAGGACTTCTTCGAGCTGCGAATCGCTGATGAGCGGTGGCGCCGATAAGTCAGGATATGGGTCGCCACCACCGTAGCGCACACGCAAAACGATGGCTGTAAGCAATGCAATCGTCAACAGGGACAACAGGAAAATTTTCAATGCAGCACCGTGCCTCCAGGACCAGTTCGACTAGCAGCCTGTCGAAAAAGATCTCAATGACAGACTGATGATCGCGAATTCTACAACCAGAGAGGCCATCAGGCCCAGAGTTGCAGGGCAACAATCCAGGCGAGTACGATAATCGATATGGCGGCAATGCCGCTGGCGAGCTGCAGGTTTCTCCTGGGGAGGTATTTTGCCGCCATGGTCAGGACTGTGCCGGACAGAAAGCCGCAGACGAATCCAGAGAGATGGGCGCCAATATCGGTATTAGCGTCACCGGTGCCCGTATAAGCAAGTAAAGCAATGCCGCCAATGATGGGGCCCAGGCGATATGGCCAGCGATCCTGCGCCATCAGCTTTGCGCGCCAAACGAATCCCGAAACCAGGCCGAGCGCCGCAAATACCGCGGTGGATGCGCCAATCGCGCGGTGCGCCGATTCGAGCAGGGATGTATTCAGGAAATTTGCAGCGCTGCTGGCAGTGACGATGCTGAACCAGGCGATGCCCGAACCAACCAGGCGCCCTGCCATCAGGCCGAACAGGATGCCGAAGACAATATTGCCAGCCAGGTGACGAATACCCGAATGCAACGTTAGCGCCGTGATCGTCCGCCACCACTGGCCGTCGCGGATCAATTCGCCATCGACACGGCCGAGGGCAAACCAGTCGCGATTAAAAAGCGCCTCGCTGGCAAACCAGGCAACCAGGCAAATAATAGCGACGTATATTGCGACGCCCGGCACGCCGTTCTGATAGACAGGAGTCATCGTGGCGCCACGCGGCTTAACCGCCCTGTTCTCCTGGTCGTATTGCCACAACTCGAATTTTGCTTTTTCAAGCAACTCTGCCGGGACGACGATCAAGGATCGCTCTTCGGCGGAGAGAATGTCGTAAGGGATACCGAGTGCGTGCAGCACTAACGCCCGCTCCGAGCAGGCGCTGCGTGAGCTGCTCTCGTAAACAATGTCCCAGCCTTCCGGTAAAATATCCTGTCCTTTCTCTCAGGCCGCGAGCCGGCTTAATGTTTGCGACAACAGCTCGGCGCAATTCGCCGTCAATTTGTGTGTCGCGAGGTTATCCGCACGGGTGGTGCCGCGGTTCACTATTGCTATTGGAAGCCCTGCTTCACTGGCGATTCGCGCAAAACGATAACCTGAAAAAACCATCATGGAGGAGCCGACGACCAGTAGCGCCGCGGACTGCCGGAGATACCGAATTGCTCTCCTTACCCGTAACTCCGGTACCGGCTCACCAAAGAAAACGACATCGGGTTTGACGATGCCGCCACAGGTCAAACATCCGGGAATGTCGAATGATCGTACGTCGTCGACTGAAATTCTAGCATCGCCGTCGGGTGCGATTGCCGTCATTGATGCGCTCCAGTCCGGATTGCAATCCTGCAATCTGCTCTGATAGGCATGACGCGAATCTTTCGCGCCGCAATCAAGGCAGCGAATACGTTGCAGTACACCATGCAGGTCGATCACATTTCGGCTGCCCGCCGCTGTATGCAGATTGTCCACATTTTGCGTGATGACGCAGGACACATAACCGCAGCGTTCCAGCTCGGCAATGGCGTGATGTGCCGCATTGGGTTTTGCGTTCGATATCCTGTGCCATCCTGCAAAACTCTGCGCCCAGTAGCGGCGCCGCTTGCCCTCGTCATTGACGAATTCGGCGAACTGCATTGGCTGTCGATGTTTCCAGTTGCCATCGTCGTCCCGGTACTCGGGGATGCCCGAGGCCGTGCTGCAACCGGCGCCGGTCAAAACAGTCAGGTGCGAGTGCTCGCGAATAAAGCTGACGAGGCGGTCAGTCTCGCTATTCTGATTCGAGTCCGGGAACGACAACGATCACTAACTCCTTATATATCAATAGATTATTTTTATCTTCTGGCCTTCAGTTTGTGTTCAGGGTGAATCCGGATAATGGAAATATCGCGAAACTTCGCCTGGAACTCGAATGAAGATATTTCAAAAATGTTACTTCGGCACCGCAGCCTTAGGCGCCGCATTCCTGCTGGAGGCTTTCCTGCCCATACAGATATTCTGACATACATCCTGCCTGCTGGTTTGGGTTAAGCTTGCGTCGACTCATTTTGAGACAGGGTGTCGAGCATGCAAATAAAAACTTACAGAAACTTTATTGCTGCCATAGCGGCAATGGTCATTTGCAGCATGGTCCCGGCCGCGCAGGCGGAAGTGCTGGACGCCCAGGCGCACGGCTTCACGATCCACATAAGCACGATGGTTAACGCGGAACGCATGGCAGTATACAAAGCGGCCGTCGAAAATGTCGGCAGCTGGTGGCACAACGATCACACGATTTCCGGCTTCGCCAACAACATGTCGATCGATATGCGCGTACCGGGTTGTTTCTGCGAGAAGCTCGGCCAGGGAGCCGGCATCGTCCATATGATGGTGACCTACCTTAGTCCGGGCATCATTTTGCGTTTGACGGGAGGTCTTGGTCCGCTAGGCCTGATGGGCGTTGACGGCAACATGACCTGGGAATTCGACGACGCCGGAGACGGGACGATGGTAACGCTGAACTACGCGGTCGGTGGCTACTATGCGGATGGACTGGACACTTTAGCCCCTGCCGTCAATGGTGTGCTCGAAGAGGCAATGACGCGATTGCGCGCCTTTGCCGAGACCGGCGACCCTGAAGGTCAGCAATAGAACGGACCGGATCACCCGGGAGCATTAAACAATGAGTCTTGAGGTGGGGCAGATCACGGAGCTGGCACCGGGCGTGCGTCGGCTGCTCGCGCCGAACCCCTCCATGATGACCGGACCCGGCACCAATACCTATTTGCTGGGCCGTAAAGAAATCGCCGTGATCGATCCCGGACCGGCTATGCCGGAACATGTCGCTGCCATTCAGCAACTTGCCGATGGTCCGATCAAATGGATTCTGGTTACGCATACGCACCCGGACCATTCACCCGCTGCGGCGTTGCTGGCGGAGGCAACCGGCGCTGAACAATTCGGCCGGATGGCGCCGCAGGGCCGGCACCAGGATCAGAGCTTCACCCCGGACCACGTACTCGCAGACGGCGGGACATTTGAGACCGGCGAATTCAGGCTGCAGGCGATTCATACACCGGGGCATGCCTCCAACCATCTTTGCTACCTGCATACAGGTCGCAATTGGTTGTTCACGGGTGACCACATCATCAACGGGTCGACTGTGGTTATCGATCCGCCCGATGGCAACATGGGCGATTACCTGCGCTCTCTCGGGCGACTCAAGTCAATGAGCCTGGAGGCGATTCTGCCGGGGCACGGCGAGGTAATGGACCAGCCCCAGGAAGCCATCGACTGGCTGATTAATCACCGGCTGGAACGCGAAGCGAAGGTAATCGGTGTCCTTAGGGATCACCCGGATTCGACCTCGCGGGAGCTGGTGCCACTGGTTTACCAGGATGTCGATGAAAAACTGCACGACCTCGCCGAGCACTCCCTGCTTGCGCACCTCATCCGCCTCGAAGAGGAACTGCAAGCCAGGATGGAGAACGGCCGCTGGCGCCTGACGAAATAAGTGCCGGATCACTGCTGTCCCATAAACTCAAATCGGTGCCAAGACAACGCTAAACAATGATACGAAGATCGACAATCGCCCGCTTAGGAAGGGCTCCTACGAAACGATCGTAGGAGCCCTTCCTAAGCGGGCGATTGTCATGTTTCCAAGGCAGTCGCGGGAAATCAGGCCAGAGAATTGTATATCCGCGTAATGGCCTGTTCGGCAATGATTATTGCGATGACGACGATGATAAATGCTACCAACCCATGCACCGGACCGCTGAACAGGACGCTGTCGCCAAAGGCAAAGTTGATAGCCTCGAGAATCACCAACTTCGAGGCAAAGAGTATGGCCCAGGTTGACAAGCCTCGCAGTACCTTCGCCCTCAAACCGGTCTTTGATTTAAAGTAACCCGCAACGCGGTGCTCAATTGCAATTGTCACCTGCAACAAGAACTGAAGTAGCACTGCAGTGAGCAATGAAATTGTGAAAAATTCTATGTAGACGAAATCCCAGTATTCATTGAACAAATTGAGTACTGTCAGATCGACCAGCACTGCAAGCGTATACTTGATAAAGAGTCGCTGGCGTTTCGAAAATGACCCGTCACTCTCGTTTTGCAAATCTTCGTTCGTTGTCAACCAATCTCTCCCCGAACCATCGCCTGTCTCACTAAAACAATCCAATCAGGGACGCCCATCATAGGAATTCTGCCACACAAAAGTCATTAATCTACATCGGTGATGACATCTTTGGCGTAAAGTGGCGCGACTGGAAACCTGACCTCAGGGAGATGGACACGATAGTCCGTGAAATAGTCGAATATGGAACTCCGCGCCTCTACAAACATTTTATTTTCGAAAAAGGATAAAAAGTAATGAAGAATACAGTCTCTGTCGTTATATCGGTAATAGCTATAGTTACCTCAGGGTGTGCCTCGACTGAATCTGCATCAGAAGCGAGCGCTGGTCGAACGTGCTTCAACATTCGGGAAATTACCAGCTGGAGCTCAATTGATGATAAGCATCTTTATATAGAGGGAATCAGGTCCGACAGCAAGTATCTCTTTACCATGTTCTCCTCGTGTTACGGGATCGATTTTTCCCAGGTTATTGCGCTTTCAAACCCGATGAGCCGGCTTTGCTCAAACGACTTCGGCCGGGTGACTTACAGGGATGGCGGCAGGAGAATGAGTTGCAACATCGACAACATCGAACAAGTCGCCAGCAAAGCCGATGCAGAAGGCATTGTTGAGGCCAGGGGCACGGGAAAATAGCAGAACCAGCATTCTGTCTGCCTCGACAAGTACCTGGTTCGAAGATATCGTGACCAGCGTTTATTCATTACTTTTGTCGAAATCAGAAAATCGCTGGTCCTTGCCCGCAAGGTCCTTGAGCAAGCCGGGCGGATCCCAGAATTCGGCGCCAAACCTGTCCCTGAACTTACACACCTTTTCGTAAACTGCCGCCAGCCCGACGGTGTCGGCATAGTGCATCGGCCCGCCGCGATGCCGCGGAAACCCGTAACCATTTGTCCAGACGACATCGATGTCGCTTGAGCGTGCTGTGATGCCGTCCTCGAGAATTCGTGCGCCTTCAGTTATCAGGCCGTAAATGCATCTCTCGATGATCTCCTGCGGCTCGATGTCGCGCCGCGTAATGCCGAGTTTCGCGGACTCATTATCGATAAGAGCTTGCACCTCCGGGTCCGGCGTTGGCGTGCGGGAGTCCTCGGTATACAGGTACATGCCCTTGCCTGTCTTTTGCCCAAAGCGCCCCTGATCGACGAGCAGATCCGCGATGCGATAGAAGCGCGGATCATCGGGCAGGTCGGTACGCTCTTGCCTGGCCTTGTAGCCAACGTCGAGGCCGGCAAGATCGCCAACCGCATTCGGTCCCATTGCCATGCCCCAGTCAGTGAGCGTCTGGTCTATTTGTTCCGGAGCCGCGCCTTCCAGCAACAGGAACTGGTTTTCGCGGCCATAGTTGTACAGCATCCTGTTGCCGACAAAACCAAAACAGTTGCCGACGACGACACCGATTTTTCGCAGCCGTTTTGCGAGGGCGAGTGATGTTGCGATGACCTCGCCGGACGTTTCCGCGCCGCGCACGATCTCAAGCAGGCGCATGATGTGAGCCGGGCTGAAGAAGTGCAGGCCGATGACATCCTGTGGACGTTTTGTCGCGCCGGCAATGGCGTCCACATCGAGCGTCGACGTATTCGTCGCGAGGATGGCCCCGGCCTTGCACACTGAATCGAGTTTTTCGAAGACTTCTTTCTTTATCGCCAGGTTTTCGAATACAGCCTCGATCACAAGATCGGCATCGCCGATGTCGCCGTAATCCGTTGTGGTGCTCAAACGGCCGACGCCATCCGCCATTTCCTCCTCGCTGATTTTCCCGCGCGCAACACCACCCTCGTATAATTTGCGAATGGTCGTCGCGCCCCTTTCCAGGCCCTCTTCATCGTTGTCCAGCAGATGCACGGTGCAACCGGCGGTGAGACAGTTGTAGGCGATGCCGGCGCCCATGGTGCCGGCGCCGAGAACGGCGACCTTGTCTGTGGCTCGTACGCTTGTGTTCTTGCCGATGCCCGGCACTTTGGAAACGGCGCGCTCGGCGAAGAACGCGTGACGCAAGCCGTCCGATTGCGGTGAATTCTTGCATTCGAGGAATAATTCACGCTCCGCCTTGCAGCCCTCGTCGAAACCGACCTGCGTCGACAACTCGACACAGCGAATGATTTTTTCCGGCGACATCAGGCCGCGGGTTTTC
>SMWE01000078.1 GCA_004357475.1 Gammaproteobacteria bacterium | reverse complement strand
GACACGGGTTCCTTATTACCAGTTCTGGAGCGCATTACTCCGCCGTAGCCAGGAAATGATGTGGGACTGTGGCATCGACGTCACGGAGCGTCAGCTTCCGGAGTTGATCGAGACATTTCGCACAATTCGCGATCAGGATGGCGGGTCGACGGGATCTCTGCGGCTGAACCCGGACCTGCCCATTCCGCCTTACCTGACCGCGGTTGATATTCACATTCAACCCGGCTGTTATCACACGGAACAGGCCGATTCGGATGATGTGGCCGCCGGCGCGATTTTTGAGACCGGGATTCAGGCCTACGGCTGGGGTATCAATCTCGGCGGCGCTTTATTGAAGCATTTCCGTCAGCAATGGCCGGAGGCCCAACCGGCGCGCATTCTTGACATGGGTTGCACGATCGGCACGAGTACACTGCCGTGGGCCGAAGCGTTTCCCGATGCCGAAATGCACGCGATCGATACCGCTGCGCCGATTCTGCGTTACGCGCATGCCCGGGCCAGGTCAATGGGTGTCGGAGTCAATTTCAGCCAGCAGAACGCCGAGAGAACCGACTTCGAGGACGGCAGTTTCGACCTCGTGACATCGCATATCATGTTACACGAAACCTCGAAGAAAGCGCTGCCGCGGATTTTTGCCGAATGTCGCCGCCTGTTGAAGCCCGGCGGGTTGATGCTGCACTTCGAGGTGCCGCGGGGCAATACGCCGATGGAACAGTTCATGCACGATTGGGAGAGCTATAACAATAATGAATCCTTTGCGCGTTTCATCACGGATATCGACCTGTGCGACGTGGCTGTCGATGCGGGATGGTCATCGGACGAGGTGGAGATGGCGATCGTCAATCCGAATATCGGCTTCGGCAAGAAAAACTATGTTCGGGGCGAGGTACTGTTCAACCTGTTGGTCGGACGCCGGTAACGAGGGCAGAATTCAATAGATGAAAATCGCCGTACCGGATCTGGTCAGCAATTCGTATTTTCCGGTTATTGCGGCGTGTGAACTCGGCTTCTTCGAGCGCGAGGGGTTGGACCTGACACTCGAGCATATCTTCCCTGTCTCGACCTGCCTGGAGTTGCTGGGCGAGGGCGAATTCGATTTTGTTGCCGGTACCGCTCACGCTGTGCCGCAGATTTTTCCGGGCGGTGAAGGTGCGAAATTGCTGGCAGCTTTAGCACAGCGAATGTACTGGCTGCTGGTGTTGCGGACAGACCTCGGTGTAATGCGAAACGAGATCGAAGCCGTTAAGGGACTGCGCATCGGCGCCGCGCCGATGGTCGAGCAAGGCCTGCGAGGCCTGCTGGCCGACGCGGGTATAGATATCGAACGCGACAAGGTGACGATCATGCCGGTTCCCGGAAGTAGCGATGCCGGCGCCTCGTTCGGACTGCAGGCTGCAAAAGCGCTGGAAGCCGGGTTGATCGACGGATTCTGGGCAAACGGCCTCGGCGCGGAATGCGCGGTGCGCAGCGGCGCCGGCACGGTCGTCCTCGACGTGCGCCGCGGCGACGGTCCGGTGCGAGCGCGGAACTATACGTTTCCGGCGCTTATCACATCGGATCGGCTGATAGCGGAACACCCGGATGCCGTGGCCGCCGCTACCCGGGCAATCGTTGCAGTCCAGCGCGCATTAAAAGACGATGTCGGCCAGGCTACGGTAGTCGGAGACAGCCTTTTCCCGGCCTATGAGGCGAGCCTGATCGCCGAAGTCGTGCAACGGGATCTGCCTTACTACGACCCGAGAATCGATGCGGCCGCCATTCGCGACATCGACGAGTTTAATTCCAGGCTCGGCACGACCTCTGTTGCCATGACCTATGAGCAAGCGGTGGCGACCGATTTCTGCGATATTTGGGACGCCTGATCGAAGTGCGTGTGGAATCAATCCGATCAGCCGGATATCGATCGCATCGATCGGAGACCTCGGCTATGCCGTCAACCTAGACGCGGCCGAGCCCTACGCACTGCCCAGTTGCTGGCAGCTCGGCACGGAAGGGAGCGGGCTCGTGCTGTTGTTCCTGCCCGCACCATGGGCATACGGGGCATCTCGAGGAGGTGGGACACTCCCACTGAAAAATAAACCTAAGTCCAGCCTTGGTGGTCCCGGAACCGGCGTGGACTCCCTAGATAATGCCGAATGCTGCGACACGGCACCGTTCGGCTTTCGGCCGGAATGTCCGGTGTTTATGGTCTAAGTCAATTTTAGTGTCTACAGTGCTGATTCATTGAATCGATTGATGCACCCATCTGATGAGGTACCAACGATGAACCACAAGACCCCGCCAAACGGCGACCGCTTTTCATTATCACGACGTGACGTGATCGGCTCCGGCCTAGGTCTGGCCACGCTCGGTTTAACTCAGACAACGAGCGCAGGTGCGCAAAGTATCGCGGAGCCGACATCGGTGCCTAAGGCTCCGTTCGACAGCTACCGCGATTACATTGCGGCGTTGGAGGCGCATGGCCTGGTCGTCCGCATTCCGCGTGTCAACCAGGACGAATATGAAGCGACGGCGATGATGTATCGCGTCCGTGACCAGCACGGTATGCGCGGTGGACCGGTCTTGTTTTTCGAGGAAATCCTGATCGACGGCAAGTGGGTCAAAGGCCCGTTGATTGTCAACGACTGTGGGCACCTCTATTCCGAGTGCCTGCTGTTCGGATTGGATCCCGTCGACGATGAACCCGTGCGTAAAGAGTCCTGGGCCAGCTACCGGAAGGCACGCTCGCATGTCGAGGACATGCTGGCCGCAAACGGCGGCGAATATCCGCAGATTCCACCGGTCGAAGTATCCGCCAGCGAGGCGCCGTGCAAGGAGGTCATCCTGACCGGCGACGACATCGACATAACGAAATTTCAATTCATAAAGTGCAACCCAGCCGATGCCGGGCGCTACATGAACACGGGCATGGTGTTTAGCCGGCACCCGAAATACGGGCTCAACATCGGTACTTATCGTTGCCATATCCGTGGCCCGCGTGAGATCGCCGTGAATTCCGAACCCGGCCAGACCGGCAACCGGCACTGGACGGCAGCTCGCAGCCGCGGCGAGACTATAGCCAAGGTGTCGATCGCGTTAAGCTCCGATCCCTATGTCTGGATTTGTAGCAGCAACAAAATCGCCAATCGGCGCGAGGGGCCGGTGGACGAACTGGCGTTGGCTGGCGGGTTGGCTGGTCGCGCGCTTAAGGTCGTCAAGAGCGACACGAATGATTTCATGGTGCCAGCCAATGCGGAAATGATCATCGAGGGCGAGATCCCGCTCGACGACAAGCGCCCGGAAGGCCCGTACGGTGAAATGGTCGGCTATCAGGGCCGCACCAAGGACGAGCAATTCTGGATGCGAATTACACGGATTACCCACCGCAAGAATCCGTGGATAGTGAATAACTTCACCGGCCTTTCGGGTGGTTCCCTGATGGCAACCGGCCATGCGCGGTCATTCTACAAATTGAAGCAGGACATTCCCGAGGTCGTGGATTTCTACTCCGACAATCGCGCTGTCGGCGTGACTTTTTGCAGTATTCGCAAAACCGCACCCGGCCAGGGGCTCGAGACCGCCCGGAAGATTGCGGAAAGCAAATTCAACTCCAAGGTCGTCATCGTCGTCGATGAGGACATGGACGTGATGAACCAGGGGCAGATGTTTGGTGCACTCGGAGCGCGTTGGCAACCCTACGGTGGTACCGAGATATTCGAGTCCCTGCCGGGTTTGCCGCTCGATCCGAGCATGGTCAAGCGCGGCAAGACGAGTAAGATCGCGATCGATGCGACGCGCCGCTGGCCAGAGGAGGGTGGCCCGGAGATATTCCCGCGCTGGAACCGGACGTTGCTCGAACAAGGTGCACCGCAAGCGTTCGCGCGCGTCGACGAGCAATGGGGCGAACTCAACAGGAACTGGCGACCAGGCTGACCGGCAGGATTAGTCGGGATAAATAGGGTCAGAGTAAAAACTAGTTCGGTGAATTGTCAGATTTTGTTGGCATGGGTCCGCGTTAGGTGGCCTATTGGCCAGCATGTCTACGACGACCTAACTGTCGCCGACAAAAGCGGATTCCTTTTGGGATCTTTCGTGTTTGACCAAGCCAGATAACCCTCGTACTGGCCGGTGGCGGCCCAACAATAAGTTACATTGTTACCACCGGCACCATTCGTGTATACGGATTTTGGCAGAAATGGGGTTAGTTTTCTGGTGTCTGACACCAAGCTATTCCGCGTTTATAGCTAGATAACAACAAGTTGAGTTACTTCAGTGGGGGAGTGAAATACCAATTCGTCATATGCTTTGTATAGGCTTAATATGTACAACATGAGAACAACACTAATAGAGATATATATCTGTTGGCAGTAATTACTATCGGTCTGCTATACATTTAGTGGGGACTTGTTATGCGACGCGCTAGAACAGTAATCGCAATATGGGGGGTACTCGCCGTCACAGTGGCAAACGCCGAGTTGTTGAGTCAGGCTCAGTGGAATGTGCTCGATACTGACACTGGCCTTGAGTGGCGGGGACTGCAAGCTTCTTTGCAGGCGGGTAAAATACTCACGGACCAATACGTGGGCAGTTACAATGACGTGATCAGTCGCTACGATGCCGACTCCACGTATCGTCTGCCGACTGCTGCCGAAGTTGATGATCTGCTGGCTAAACTCTTTCCGGGTTTCGTTGCCTCTGATGCAGAGGGGCGCTGCTCCGAATCAGTTAACGGCACGGGCGGTTATCCGGGTCTGGATGCGCAGGTTGATGATTATTTTTCTTTATTTGGTTATGGAGCAGGCAGCCGCTATTTTGGAGAAACTCGCCAGACGTTGTACGAAATGTCGAGCGGCGAGTTGAGAGCATTGTGGGTCACCCGCAATTCATCAACCACCAAGGTCTGTCTTACCGGTCCGTGGAATTCTTACGAAAAATATCGTAATAATCCGAGTTATCCGAGCACCCTGCTTCCGGTTCTGGTGGTGCGTGACGCAATAGATCGCAAAGCACCCAGCCTTACCCTGTTCAGTTATCTCGCTCCCGAGGAAGTGGGACTAGTGGCACAAACGTTCTTTTATGGGCAGGTTCCTGATCCTTACGATGAATATTTATACCTTTATGATGACTATGACGGCGCCACTGACAATAACTGGACAAGTCTCTCGTTTATCGACTACTCGGGCTCGCGGTTCTTCGGAGAATTTCAGTTAGCGGCTTATCCATCTTTCTACAGCGCCGGCAAGGTGGCGCCGTGGGTCAGGGTTAACAGCCTGGAATACACCGGGCCCTGCACGGGCGGTGATGCGGATATCGGCGATGGCTGGTGCCGGCGTACCGTTGCTGGTGCGGAGTATCAGTTTACCGGCGAGCCGGTGAACTTCCCCGGAACCTATGTCGACAACCAGGGTGTCGTTGACAACATTGAGATCGACCAGATCTGGAACAATGTGGTTGTTGATTACAGCCCGTGGAACACAGACAACCAGTTTCACCCCAAAAGCCCCGGCTGGACCATCTATATAGAGATTGAAACCACCCGCATTGCGGATGGGGACCCG
>SMWE01000077.1 GCA_004357475.1 Gammaproteobacteria bacterium | reverse complement strand
TCACGCGATATGAGGGGCACATCGTGCCAGCATCAAATTTTCGGCAATGGCCATTGTTGTTGCACATCTCGATCGCAGCGGCGAATCCCCTGTCACGATTCCCCTCGCCGACTTCGTGCCCGGACCAGTCGAGGCCCGAATGAATCGGCAGCGTGCTATAGCCGGGCTTGTATCTGAACAATGTCCGGTCGTCCATTTTCGTCGGTGCGACTATCTTGCCGGGATTCATCAGTCCCTTTGGATCGAACGCTTTTTTTATTTCCGCGAAAGCACTCGCAAGTCGCGGTCCGTAGACCCGTTCGATCCACTCGGAGCGCACCAAGCCATCGCCGTGCTCGCCGGAGTAAGAACCTTTGTACTGGCGCACCAATTCACAGGCCTCTTCGGCAATTGCGCGCATCTTCTCTGCACCGCTTGCAGATCGCATATCGAGCACCGGGCGCACGTGCAGGCAACCAACCGAGGCATGCGCGTACCAGGTACCGCGTGTCCCGTGCTTTTCAAACACCTGGGTCAGACGATCGGTGTATTCGGCCAGGTGCTCAAGCGGCACGGCACAGTCCTCGATGAACGACACCGGCTTGCCGTCGCCTTTCATCGACATCATGATGTTTAATCCGGCCTTGCGGACACTCCACACCGCTTCCTGGTGTTTTGCGTCTTCGATCGCGACGACGCTGCCGGGCAGGCCCAGATCGCCCATGAGCACAGACAAAGAGGCAAGCTTTTTCAACTGATCGGCCTCGCTCTCACCTGCAAACTCGACCAGCAAGATTGCATCTGGTTCGCCGCGCACGGTGCTGTCGATGGTTTCGCGAAACGCCGGATTTTCGCGTGACAGGTCAATCATCGTTCGGTCTATGAGCTCGACCGCCGACGGCTCAAGTTTGACGATATGCTGCGTCAGCTCCATCGCCTTGTGAAACGTTGGGAAATGCACGACACCGAGCACTTTGTGCGGCGGCAGCGGCGAAAGCTTGAGCTTGATGCGCCGGAAATAGGCGAGGGTACCCTCCGATCCGACCAGCAGGTGCGCCATGTTGAACGGACCCGTTGAGGCCATATCGAGGTTGTAGCCCGCAACCCGGCGTTGCACATCAGGCACGCGCGCTGCTATTTCATCTTTTTCACTGGCGTAAAGTGTACGAATCCTGTCAACCAGTTGCCGATAACGTACCGAGCCTTCAGCATTGTCACCGACTTCACCAAATTCCACAGTATCGCCGCTGGTCAGCCACGCCTCGACAGCCAGGACGTTGTGCACCATGTTGCCGTAGCGAATCGATCGGGCACCGCAACTGTTATTGGCCATCATGCCGCCAATCGTCGCTTGCGCGGAGGTCGAAACATCGACCGGAAACCAGAGGCCGTGCGACCTTAGAATCGCGTTTAAAGAATCGAGCACGACCCCGGGTTCAACCCAGACGGTTTGCTCAACCGCGTCGAAATCCAGAACATTGCGCAGGTACTTGCTGTTATCGATGATCAGTGCTTTACCGACAGCTTGTCCACACTGGGATGTGCCGGCGCCACGTGGCAAAATCGCAACGTCTTCATCGGCGGCTATTTCGAGCGCGCGCAGGGCATCGTCACTGGTAACAGGGACCACAATACCCAGCGGCTTTATCTGGTAAATCGAAGCGTCGCTCGAATATCGGCCGAGCGAAAACTCGTCGAACAACACCTCGCCGTCGAGCTCGCTGCGCAATCGTGTTTGCAGAGCTTCCACAAGTGAATTATACGGCCGCTTTGGTGTATCGGTGGGGAACTTAGAGGTACCCTTGGCACCTTCATTGTCGCCCAACGACAGGATTGAGCATGGATTTCGCGAGCGGCCGGCATTTTCTGCAGATTCCGGGACCGACCAACATTCCCGATCGCATATTGCGCGCCATCGGCCGGCCAATTATCGATCACCGCGGGCCCGGTTTTGCTTCATTAGGCCACGAAGTCCTGGCCGGACTCAGGCCAATATTCAAAACCGAACAACCGGTGATTATCTACCCCGCTTCCGGCAGCGGCGCCTGGGAGGCGGCACTTGTTAATACAATGTCGCCAGGTGACAAGGTGCTGATGTGCGAGACAGGCCATTTTGCGGTCCTTTGGCAGCAAATTGCCCATCGTCTTGGCATCGATACCGATATAATTGAGACGGACTGGCGGCACGGCGCAGATCCCACTGCTATCGGGGAGGCTCTCACCAGGGATGCCGCACACGAGATAAAAGGCGTCTGCATCGTACACAACGAGACCTCGACCGGCGTTGTTAGTCGCATCGCAGAAATTCGCCGGGCAATCGATGCGGCGGGTCACCCTGCGCTGCTGATGGTCGACACGATCTCTTCACTCGCATCAATCGACTATCGAATGGATGAATGGGGCGTCGATGTTACGGTCGCGGGCTCGCAGAAGGGCCTCATGCTGCCCCCGGGATTGTCATTCAACGCAGTCTCGGACAAGGCGCTTGCCGCAAGTAAAGACGCGAAATTGCCGCAGTCCTACTGGAGCTGGGACGACATGCTCGCCGCGAATCGGTCGGGCTTCTTTCCTTACACGCCGGCAACGAACCTGCTGTACGGATTGCGTGAAGCAATTGCGATGCTGAACGAAGAAGGACTGGACAACGTCTTCGCCCGGCATTGCCGCCATGGAGCCGCAACGCGGCTTGCGGTGGATTCCTGGGGACTCGAAGTTGTGTGCAAGAATCCCGATGAATTCAGCGGGTCACTGACGGCCGTGTTGCTGCCCCCGGAGCAAAGTGCAGACAGGTTGCGCGAAGTCATTCTCGACAGGTTCAACATGTCGCTTGGAACGGGTCTCGGCAGGCTGGCCGACAAGGTGTTTCGCATCGGGCATCTCGGCAGTTTCAACGACCTGATGCTGGCCGGCACGCTGTCAGGCGTCGAAATGGGTCTGGCGCTTGCCGGGGTGCCACACCAGCCGGGTGGTGTGCAGGCAGCGCTAGCCTACCTTGCACGGAACAGGCAGTGATGGAGCCGACGACTGCTGTTGTCACGAGTCCGCTACTGGCACTAATCGCCTTCCTCGGCGTAATCATCCTGTTATTGTTTCTCATCGCGAAATGGCGCTGGCATGTTTTTCTCGCGTTGCTGATTCCACTGTTGCTGTTCGGCCTGATTCCGGGCGTACAGACGAATAACTTCATCAATGCATTCGAGAAGGGATTTGGCAACACGCTGGGCTCGATCGGCGTTGTCATCGTGCTGGGATCCATCATTGCCGAAGCACTGCGGCATACCGGCGCGATCCAGACCATTACGCGGACGATGGTTAGCGCCGTTGGCTCATCAAGGATGCCGCTGGCATTGACACTGACCGGGTTCGTGCTGGGCATCGCTATTTTCTCTGACGTCGCGTACGTGATCCTGAATCCGCTCGTGCACTCGGCGGCCAAAGCCATGAATGTTACGATCAGCGTCATGTCGATTGGCCTCGTCGGCTCGTTGCAGCTAACGCATGCGATCGTGCCGCCGACACCCGGCCCTCTTGCAGCGGCGGCCCTGCTTGGGGCCGACATCGGCAAGATAATTATATTCGGCGCTATCGCCTGTCTCGCAGGTTCGCTCGCGAGTTGGATCTGGGGACAATACATTGTCGGACCGAGAATCAAAACGATGGCGTCGGACGAGTTTGCCGGCGAGGATATCTTCACCGGCGAACATAGTCCGGAATTGCCGGGAGTATGGAGTTCTTACGCGCCGATTGCCTTACCGATACTGCTGATTTCGGCGCAAAGTGTCTCGCGGCTGTTTCTCGATCAGGATCACATCGTGCGGGCAGCACTTGCCTACATCGGCTGGCCTGTCGCAGCCCTCAGTGTCGGTGTGTGGCTCGCGTATCGAAATATCCGGACTGACGAACACCGGCGGGCGGCAAAATCCAAATGGATCGAGGAGGCCTTGAAAATTTCGGCGATGATACTCGTGGTCACAGGGCTCGGCGGGTCCCTCAGCGAAATCCTGAAAGGCACACCTGCCGTCGACATCATCAGCGGTTTTTTTGCGGATTACGGCCTGCCGGCAATTCTGCTGCCGTTCGTCATTGGCATTATCGGTAACATGATTACCGGGTCGACAACGGTCGGCGTCATCACTGCTGCAGCGCTGGTCGCACCGATGTTGCAAAACCTGGCACTATCGCCGGAAGCCGCAATGCTCGCGGGCGCCAGTGGCTCCGTGATCATCAAGTACGTCAACAGCAGCTACTTCTGGGTCTGTACTTCGCTCAGCAAGCTGAGCGTCAACGACGCGATTCTCGGCTATGGTGGCGCGACACTTGTCGGTGGAATCGTGTCCTTCCTTGCCGTGTGTGTCATGTGGGTTACAGGCCTGATTTAGTGAACGCCAAATCCGGAAACTGGGAATCTTTCGCACTGTTGTTGATCGACAATCAGCACGATTTCTGGACCGAGGAGATGTCGCAGACATTCGCTGACTATGAAAAGAATGTCAGCCGTTTGCTCGAGGTGTGCCGGCATGAAGGAATTGACGTCGTTCATCTTCGTGCCAGGTTTCAGCAGGACGAATCCGACTGGATGGTGAAATACAAATATCTTGGCCGGATACCATGCGTTGCGGGAACGCCGGGTGTTGAGATTTTTCCCTTTGCCCAGGATGAGCCTGGTGAATTCGTCATTTACAAGCAGTCTTTCGATGGTTTTCTCAAGCCGGCATTACCGGCATACCTGAAGAAGAACCGGAAACGCTTTCTGCTGCTGGCGGGTTTGGCCACGTCAGTCTGTGTCTTCCTGACCGCGGCAACGGCGGCACAGCGCGGATATCTCGTAGGAATCGTTGAGGACTGTTGTGCCGACAGTCCTGAAGCGCACAATCACACCCTGCAGCGGTACCCGTTCATTTTTGACCGCACATCCGTCGACCAGCTAACCGCCGACCATGGAAAATGGCTGGTGGATCTTGAAAGACTGACGAAGTGACGCTGATTTTCGGTATCAGCCTGCAGACCACACCTTTGGAAATCACTTGTCGTTACGCGCCGGCTCTCCTGGATTAACGCCAACGCGCTTCTGGTCACGATAGGGTCAGTTCCTTCGGCCGCAAGACCTTGCCACCGGCGGGAGAACCCCGCACAAATTGCGCGGCGCTGGATTGTTCGTCAACGGCCCCGCAGATACGCACCGCGCCATCCTGCTCGTATTGTTTTATCAATTTCTCTGAAATCAGGATTTAGGACTATATTGATTCGACCGGGTCGCTGGTCCGGCACTGACTGACATCTTCGCGGCAGGCGACGGCTTCGTCTTCGGTGATTCGCTGGTTGGGTTCGCGATACCGGTACAAATATCCCCACATTGTGACGATATTCTGATCCAGCCAGCGGTCATGTCCCCGATAGTCGCTGAATTCCTTCATCTGGATTAGGTCTCGAATCTCTGAAAGCTTCCTGCCCTCGACTGAGTAGGCAAGCACTTCATCGTGCAACGCCTGTATGAAACGGCGTTGATCCCGGAAGTTTTGTTGGTCGGTGATTGCGCCATGGCCCGGTAACACGATGTCCACATCCTCCATGTTGCCGAGGATTTTCAAAATCTTGAGCGTGCTGTGAACGTCCATGTCGCGATAGTCGGGAAACAGCGACCTGCCTTTCGCGATATCAACCGCAATCATCACCTTTTCGGCAGGTATATGTACCTGGATCAGGTTGTCACTATGCGAAGGCCCGAGGTAAATCAGGTTAACGGTGACACCACCCAGCAATACCTCCATCGACTCTTCAAACGTGATTTGTGGAATGGACGATGACCGCTTTTCGCGCAGAATGTGCGGCAATATGTTTTTGTGGCCAATGGTTATGGCCGTGTCATTAAACACCTGCGAGTTACATACGTGATCCGGATGATCGTGACTCAGGATGACGTACTTGACCGGCACATCGTGCCTTGCCGCCAATTGCTCCTTGAGCCATTGCATGGTTCCGGACGGACAGTAATGCCCGTCAACGACAGCGATGCCATCAGTGCCGACGATGTAGGCGCCGTACTGATTATCGGATCCCCAGCGGTAAACGCTTTCCGAGACCTGGACAATCTCTCGGTTTACACCCCACTCACGTTTCTGCGCACTGGCCACAACGGTGAACACAAGCAGGAGGCAGGCAATGATTCCCCGCATCCTGGCTGTTTTTCTGTCTTTCATTATATTTACTCCGCTTCAGGCACCTGGTGCAAAAATGCCTGCATAATTGTAGGACATCAATGCGCGGTTAGGGAAGATTGCTTGAACAACAAACAACGGGTAACACTCGTCAGCTTCCTGGCTTACTTTGTCATGTCCGGCATGCTGGCTCCGTTGGGCATTATCTCCGGTGCAATGTCAGAGCATTTCGGCCAGCCCGTAACAGAGATCACCGCCAGGTTTAGCTGGTTAACTTTCGGTATCGTGATCGGCGCCATTATCGCACTGTTCATATTCGATCTCGTCAGGCTGCGGAAGCTCCTGATGCTGGTCTACACGGTGCTATTGACATGCCTTGTCTCGTTGACTTTCCTGAGCAATATGACACTGATTGGGATTGCATTAGGTCTCGTCGGCGTGTGTTGCGGCATCGGTCTTACCGGGGCCGCCCTGGTAATCTCGAGGACCTATGAAACCGAGCAGCGGGCATCGATGCTGGCCATCACGGATGGCTGGTTCAGCGTCGTCGGCATAGTGTGCTCCTGGATTGCCATATTCCTGATTGCGCAGGAGTACCACTGGTCAGGCGTCTATCAATTTGTTGCACTAATAGCAGCGTCGATCGTTGTTCTCAGTTCCCTGTCGACATTCCCGGCGACCGATGGGGATGAGCAGCAATCCCCGGCTACCGGGACCTGACCGGCTCCGGTCTGGCTGTGTATTGCGGTGCTGTTTCCCTATACCCTGGGTCAGTGGTCCGTGCTCTTGTGGCTTCCCAATTATGCCGAGACTGAACTGGGTGCACCGCGCGATCAGGCAGGACAACTCGTCAGTCAGTTCTGGACCGGCATGTTTGCAGCGCAGATTTTTGTCGCCTGGTGGATTCTCAAAGTCGGCGTGCGACACCTGCTACTGATCGCCGGTATTTCAACGAGTCTTTTTTCGATTCCATTGTGGACTTATGGCGACATCGATGGTCTGATCATCCTGACCACGTTGTTGGGTTTCGCCAATCTGAGCCTGTTGAAGGTAGATCTTTCTTTCGCGACGCAAATGCTGCGCAGACCGACCGCGAGGCTGGTCTCCAGTCTGTTACTGGGTGCCACAATCGGTACCGCCAGCAGCCCGTGGCTGACCAGCCAGATCGTAACGGCAACGAATACGCACTTCGTTTTACAATTCGGAACGGCCTGCTATGTAGCGCTGACGATCCTGTTAGTGATGGCGAGGCGGCTGCAGCGTGTTGCCTGCTGAAGAGAGAATTGCCGCCTGCCGTTATGTCTGAAGCGCGTCCGTAACAACCCGATAGCCGGTATCCACCAGCATCCTGCCTCTCATGCGACGGCCCTCTGCGGTGTTCCTGACACCGTAGCCATCCATCAGGCGATTCATCAGATTGAACAGGCCGCAGATCATCACCGCGTAATGGAAACAGTCTTCGTCCCAGCCGGCATCAAAAATCGCATCGACGTCGGCCTGCACCATTCGGGAGGGTGTTTCCGTCAGCTTCCTGACGTAGCGCAAGACCGGCTTCAGCTGTTCATCAACCGCACTGGCATCGAGATCACTCAGCATGGATTCCAGAAGGTTCCCGTCTACGCCGAATGCCTCTGCCGTCGCTTTGTGCGTATCGTAGCAATACGTACAGTCGTTGGTGCCGGAGGTGTATGCAGCGATCAATTCCCGTTGCTCGCTGGTGAATGCACAGTCACCGGATCGCATCACAACGTCCGCCAATTCCGTTAATAATACTGCATGTTGCGGGTAACGTCGCAGAACGGCGGCAACACTTTCCTCTGATTCGGGAACGGATTTTACAAATGCCATGACAAACTCCTGATTTTCGTTGCAGCGGGTCCGGATCCCTGGTGCATTGGGACGGCCGATCGCCTTTGATGGTGACTCTCCTGCCCTTGCGTTCTTCCGGCCAGTAGTCCCAGATTGCACGATGCATGCAACAGCGATTGTCCCAGAATGCCATGTCATTGCGCGACCAGCGGAAGCGAATCTGGAATTCTATTTGTTCGCAATGACCGAACAGCATATTGAGGATCACCCTGCCCTCTTCCTCGGATAATTCATTGATCCTGGTGGTAAAGGTCCGGTTTATGTAGAGCGCCTGGCGCTTTGTGTCGGGATGTGACCGCACGATGGGATGCACAGCGGACGGACAGGAAATGTTGTTGTCATCCTGACCCCGGTCTGCATACCTTCCCAGGTATACGTGTGCCGATTCATGTGTCGCCGTCAACCCCATGAGCATATTCTGCATCGGTGCTGACAGGGCGTCCCAGGCAGCGTACATATCGCTGAACATCGTATCGCCGCCGGATGACGGCAAAATGTGCAGTTGCAACATCGTACCGAGCGGTGGGATTTCATCGCAGGAGACATCGGAATGCCAAAACTCGCCGTTCGCTACTTTTGACTCCCTGTGCGCGTGAATCTCAAAGATCTCCGGATAACCCTCCATCGCCGGCGCCGCCGGATGCGCGTGCAGTTCACCGAACATGCGGCCGAATTCGATATGCCGACACGGCGGGATTTCTTCCTGATCCCTGAAGAACAACACCTGGTGAATGAGAAAGGCCTTCCTGATCTCGTCGAATTCCTGAGCCGACACTCCATGCGCGAGCGAAATGCCACGAACCTCGGCACCCAGGTTCGGTGCATAAGGGCGTATTTCGATCCTCGAATAGCTGACAGCCGGTGTGGCCATTGCTGTGTGCGTACCTGGGGGTCAGCTCAAAATGCCGATGGTCGCCTGGGCGTAGTCGCCGCTGCCGGGATTTCCATCGGGAAAGATACCGTGTGCCGCAACCCATTCGCGAGACTCGTCGAATACTTCACGTGTGTAGTGACTGCCGGATTGGTAGCCGACAGAGACGGGTACATCGGCAAGACCGGCAGGCGACTCAAGATCCGAATCGGCAGCCACGAATATGCCGGCAGGTGCGGCACAATAGGCATCGCGAAAAAGTTTCCCCTGCCCGCTGGCGGCCGCGACGTTGATGGTCCAGTGGCAGGCGCTGCTGACATTGCAGATACGCCCTTCCTCAAAAGTCTGGAATGCGCCAACGTTGTTGCCGAGATCATGCACCTTGCCGTCTTTGGATTGCAGTGGCTCAGCGAACTCGTATTCGAGGCCCTCATCTGCGAAATAGCCTTTTTCCTCGGCCACCCACTCCTGCAGTCGCATGTGTGGTGCGATCACGAATTTGTCATTTGACATGGTTCTCTCCTAGATCCGGCGGACATCCCGGCATGCCGTCAATGAAGAAGGCGGCCTTCGGGTGTCCATATCTGATGTGACAGGCCATTCAATCGCGGCTCATAAGCATAGCCTATTGGTGCTTTCGGTAAAATTCACCATTGTCGGGCCTCGAAAATTGGGTTAAAAAAGGGTTATATTGTAGACAAACCAGATTCATCGGGAGCGACAATCTAACAACGAAATCCGTGCCCATCCCAACCTGAACAGGCCCCGTGCTACGGCAGGGGAATGCCCGTATCCTGTTGCTTAACAAGCATTTTTTCTGGATCTGGCTGATCGTCAGGTCGCGGAAAGCTCACATAATTCTTAACTCAGGGAGATAGACAGCTTAATGGCCTACACAACAACTGACATCCGCAACGTGTGCCTGGTGGGGCCAGGCCACGCCGGAAAAACCCAGCTCACCGAGGCGCTCCTGAAGGCCGGTGGTGCAATTCCCCACTGCGGCGCTGTCGAGCGCGGCGACACAGTCTCCGATTTCAATGCTCGCGAGAAGCAGCTCGGTCATTCACTGTATCCCTCCGTATGCCACTTTGATCATGCGGGAATACACGTCAACCTGATCGACACCCCCGGATATCGCGATTTCTACGGCCGGGCATTGTCGGTGATGCCTGCTGTAGAGACCGCAGCGATCGTACTGAACGCACAGTCAGGTGTCGAAGAAGTGGCACGACGCATGATGGCTGCGGCCAAAGCGCAAAGACTTTGCCGCATGATCATCGTCAACAAGATTGATGCCGAAAACATAAACCTGGCCGGTCTCATCGAAGACATTCGGGAAGCTTTTGGCTCGGAATGCCTGCCGATCAATCTTCCGAATGCTGAGGGCAATGGCGTTGTGGATTGTTTTTTTCAGCCAAACGGCGCCGAGACAGCTTTTGATACCGTCGACGCTGCTCACGAGCGAATTATCGACCAGGTGGTGGAAGTCGACGAAGAATTGATGGAGATCTACCTCGAACAGGGAGAGGACCTGCAACCGGAACAATTGCATGAACCGTTCGAGAAGGCGCTGCGCGAAGGTCACCTGGTCCCCATCTGTTTTGTGTCAGCAACGACCGGTGCCGGCATTGCCGAACTGCTTGAGGTTTTCGAGCGCCTGATGCCGAACCCGCTGGAGGGTAATCCACCCGTATTCTACAAGGGCGAAGGCGATGATGCCGTGGAAGTGACCGTTAATCCGGATCCTGACGAGCATGTCATCGGGCATGTGTTCATGATCAATATCGATCCTTTCAAGGGCCGGCTGGGCATTTTCCGCATCCACCAGGGATCAATCAAAGCAGGCAACCAGCTATTTATCGGCGATGCACGCAAACCGATCAAAGTCAGTCAGCTATTGAAACTGAACGGCGCCGATCACAAGAAAATGGCGGTTGGCCTGCCCGGTGACATCTGTGCAATACCGCGTGTCGACGAAGTGTATTTTGACGCTGTGCTCCATGACTCGCACGACGAAGATAATTTCCATTTGAAACACAAGCACTTGCCCCGACCAATGTTCGGGTTGGCGATCAGGCCGGCTAATGATGCCGACGCGCAGAAAACATCAGATGCTTTGCATGCGATGGAGGCGGAAGACCCGTCACTCAAAGTCGAACACAACACGACCTTGAATGAAATCGTGCTCCGCGGACTTGGTGAACAGCACCTTCGCGCCGTTTTGTGGGAGATCGAGGATCGTTACAGCTTGAAAGTGGACACCTCGCTGCCATCCATCGCCTACGTTGAGACGATTACCACCCACGCGGAGGGCCATCACAGACACAAGAAACAAACCGGTGGCTCAGGCCAGTTTGGCGAAGTGTACCTGCGGGTGGAGCCGCTTCCCCCGGGCACCGGGTTCGAATTCTCCAGCAAGGTCGTGGGCGGATCGATTCCGTCGCAGTTCATCCCGGCAATCGAGACCGGAGTTCGGCAAGTTTTGCAGGCCGGGGCTATTTCAGGATATCCGATGCAGGACGTCAAAGTAACGGTTTACGACGGTAAACATCACGCAGTCGATTCGAAGGAAATTGCGTTCGTCCAGGCAGGCAAGAAGGCGTTCCTCGAAGCCGTTGCCAATGCCGCGCCAATCGTCATGGAACCGATTGTCGATGTAACCTTTACTGTGCCTGGTGATTCAGTCGGTGGCGTCACTGGCGATCTTGCCGGAATGCGCGGCGTCGTCAGCGGCACCGATGTTGCTGCCTACAATCAAATGGCGATATCCGGCCAGGCACCGTTGAAGGAAGTGCAGGCGTATCACTCACGACTGAAATCCTTAACCGGCGGTGAAGGCAGTTTCACGATGGACTTTAGCCACTACGCAGAAGTGCCACATCAGCTGCAGCAGGAACTGATAAAGGAACACCGTCAACCAGCCGGCGACTAGACATCTGAAGTCAAATTGGGCGGGCTGGTTTGCGATGTTGTTTGCCGCCGGCGTTGGGATCGGCCTGATGTTTTCCGGCGTGCTCGAGCCGCTTACCCGTACCGTCAGTCTGCCGCTTGGAATTGATCCGGCTGATTTTTCAACAGTGAGAGCGACCGGCATAATTCACGGTGCCGGGCGCCGATCTTATTGATAATCACGGGATTCATTGCTGCTCCCTTGTAGCTTCCGCCAATGCCTTGATGTATGCAGGTCCGATAGAGCAGCAGCCGCCAACAATGGTTGCCCCGGCATCAATGCAGCGCTGCGATATAGCAACAAAATACTGCTTGTCGATATCCGCACGCGTCCCCAGGATCACGTCGTTGTCGAGTGTCCAGTCACTGAGGATTCGGTTTGTCCGGTTGGGATAGCAACCAAGCCGTTTGTCCGTTAACGGGCGCAGTTCGTGAAGCGCCACTTCGATCGCTTCTGGGAACGCACAGTTAAACATGAATCCTGCGATATCGAGATCTGCAAGCGCGTCAAATGCTGTTTTGATGGACTCGCCGCTGCGCAGGCCGGTGCCAGGAGTCTCATTCAGAGTCCATGAAACGTAGACTGGTTTGCCTTCACCGTAATTAAGTGCCTGCGTGCTTGCAGTCACTGCCTCCTCTGCCGTGGACATTGTTTCGCAAAAATATAGATCAACAAAGTCATGCAGCGCTTCCACGAGATTCTTGTATACGGGTAAGGCTTCATCAGCGGATGGTACAAGGTCCGGTCGATAGCTCTCTGACAATGGCGGCAACGATCCCGCGATCTGTACAGCTTCCCCCGACTCCGCCACTGCCCGTTGTGCCAGTTCGCCTCCCAGGCGGGTCAACTCAATATATCTGTATGCCATTCCTGCTTTGCCGAGGTAAGCGGGAATCGTGGAGTAGGTACTGGTAATGATGATGCGTGCGCCAGCCTCAATAAATTCTTTGTGTATGTCGACAACCAGATCGGGTTTCTCGACCAAGGCCTTTGCTGACCACAGCCCCTTTGCGGCACCTTCGAGTCGCGCCGAAATTTCGTCACCCATTCCCCCGTCGAGCACAGTGATAGTCATTGCGTGTCCGTCGATTTCTTCTGATGCTGAGGCCAGATCTTATAAAGAACCTGTATATCATGGTTTCATGCGTCGCTGTTACTCCGGGATATCGTCGAGGAAGCATCATGAGTCTCACCACAGCCGATAAGTCTTTAGAGAAATCCCGGAGTAAAAAACCGCTCCGACAGTTCTTTTGAGCATTGTGGGAGCGGCTTCGGTGCAGGGACGCACTTATGTCGCGGAGAACAGGATATTCGAGAGTGACGAGCGGCGATTAATGCGTGAGTCTAACCACCGGAGAATATCTGCCATCACGATCTTTCGTTCAGGCTCATGCAGAATCTCGTGATACAGACCATCGTAAATAACGAGCTGCTTATCTTCGGAGCTGACCTTGTCATGTAGCAGTTCCGATCCTTCCACCGCCGTCAGGCTGTCCACCCTACCGTGCATTATCAGAATCGGCAGTCGAATTGATTCGGCATTGGCCACGACCCTGCTCATTGCCGAAAAGAGAGCGGTTACGAGACCGGCCGTTGCCTTTCCCCGGTATACGAGTGGGTCGTTTTCATAGTCACTGATAACCTGCGGGTCCCGGCTGACGCCGGCTGCGTCCAGTTGCATCACACCGAAACGCGGAGCGATGGCTGCAATTATTCTATTAATCAGAAGCACAGCATTCGAAGGTTGTTGTGGCGCCTGGATCGCCGGCCCCGTCAGGACGGCGGCGACAAATTCGTCCTGATGTTGCAGCAGAAAATCTGCGGCGATGAGCCCGCCCATGCTGTGCCCGAAAAGCACGAAGGGGATATCAGGGTGCACCTGCCTGGCGAGCGACAATAATGCTCCAAGCGCGTTAGTGTAATCCTGGAAGTCCCGGACGTGGCTACGCTGTCCATCGGACCTGCCGTGCCCCGGGAGGTCGAGCGCGACGGTGGCAATTCCTGCATCCACTAAGAAGTTTGCGAATTCGCTGTAGCGGCCGCTGTGTTCCGCGAGTCCGTGCACCAGCAACAACACAGCACGAGACTCCGCGGGCACCCAGCAACGGTAGAAGATTTTTGCGCCAGAGCCTGACTGAAAAGATCCGTAGCTGCTACCCACTGCTTGCTTCATTCATCGGTGCAGACGCACTGTTCGCGGCAACGAAAGTAGCAACTTCGTCGATTGCCTGCCTTGCTTCCGGCAATACATGCTGGAACATCTGCCAGACATGCACCATCTCAGGCCAGACTTGCAGCGTTACCGGTGAGCCCTGGCTCCGTGCCTTGTTCACGTAGCGACATGAATCGTCGAATAGCATTTCGCAGTCGCTGGCCTGCACCAATGTGGGCGGCAAATTTCTCAGATCGCCGAACAAGGGAGACATCAGGGGGTTACGCGGACTCATTGGTCCCGCGATCAGCGCGGCCACAGTCCGGACCTCCACCGGCATCCTTGCGGGCAGGCCAAGCCCGGGCCCAAGCATCGGATCCGTCTTGATGTTTTTCACCATGCTGGGATTCGCAAGCGTCGAATCCGTCAACGGTGAAAATGCGATGACAGCATCCATACGCCGAATATCTGCGTCTCTGGCCCATGCCGACAGCATCAGCGCCAGGTTGCCGCCAGCAGAATCACCAGCAACAAAAATCTCGTTTGCGGTGTTCGGACCGGGCGGACCGTTTTCGAGGATCCAGCGGTAAGCATGCTGACAATCGGCAATCGCAGCTTTTCGGCGATGCTCCGGCATTAGGCGGTAGTCGATCGCGAGCACAGCAACATTGCAGGATTTACTGAGCGCTGAGGTAATCATGCGATGGCTTAGCGGGCTGCCAACCGCAAAAGCACCGCCATGCAGGTAGAGCAGGCGCCGATCGGCGGGTATACCCGGAGCTACTACCCACTCTGCCGCAACGCCATTGGCGTCGACCGCTTCAATGTCGACGCCAAGTTGCCCGGCCTGCATCGGCGACCCGGTAAAGCCTGCGTCCATCAGCGCGCGGAGTATGGTTATCCGCTTGTATTTGGGTTCGGCGCTGAGTTTGTCATGCATCGCCTCAATGAGGCGCTTCGCTTCGCTGTTCTCCGCGCTGACATCCTCGCGATCGCGATGAGGTTCATGCTGCGGTTCGTCAAAACGTGACTGATCCGGCGCAGCAAGGAATACCCGGAT
>SMWE01000076.1 GCA_004357475.1 Gammaproteobacteria bacterium | reverse complement strand
CGCTGTCCAGTTGTCGAAGAACGGGACTGACCCCCAGATCAGGGTCAAGCCGCTGCCGCCGCGGGCCGCGACCCACACACTGGCAAACAGCAGCACGGCCAGGTGCGTGACCAGGATCATTGCGAAAGTCACCAATGGAATAACCAGCATTGCTGTCAACAGCTTCGAGAGCACCGTTTCAAGATCGGTCGAAGGCATGGAGCGCCAGAAGAGAATACTTCTGTCCTTGCGCTCTGCGTACAGCGAATCGAGCGCATAGAAGATGGTCAGTATCCACATCGAAAACACGAATGTGGTCGACAGGCCGATCATGATTCCGGACAGTACCGCTGCCCTCGCATTATCCGGCATATTGGACGCACCGACGATGCCGATGTCGACATGTTCCATGCCGTTGATTGACACCTGGCCCGTCAATGCTGCCAGCGTCATGACGACCGCAACAACAATGGGAACGATGTATATCGACCGATGCTCCCAGAGTTCTCGTTGAAGCAGTGCGAGCTGGCCCTGCATCACGCTGTCACTCCTTTGATCTTGGCCACGAACAGATCGGCGATATCCGGTGTCCGCAGCTCGCCGAGCCCTGTCAGTTGCTCACGACTGATGCCTTCAAAAGTGAGGACTTTCTTGCCGAATACGTCGCGTTCAAAGATCGGATTAAGCTTTCTGGCCCGGTCGGCATTTTCACCACTAGCGAGTAATTCGACGTATTGTTCAGGTAACGCGTCCATGCTGGCATCAAGCACTATGCGACCATTGTTGATAAACATGATGTTCGTCAACAGGTTCTCGATCTCCTCTACCTGGTGCGTTGTTATAACGATGGTCCGCTCTTCGTCGAAGTAGTCCCCCAGCAAATTACTGTAAAAGTCCTTGCGAAAGATGATGTCGAGACCCAGCGTCGGTTCGTCAAGTATCAGCAGCTTTGCGTCGATTGCCATGATGATCGACAGATGCAGTTGCGTGACCATGCCCTTGGACAATTCCCGCACTTTCGCTTTGGCCAGGATTTTTGTATCAGCAAGTAATTTCTCAGCTTTCTCCCTGGAAAAGTGACTGTGGACGGCCTCTACAAAATCCAGAAGCTGGTAAACGCGAATCCACCGCGGCAGTATTGCCACATCAGCGATATAGCAGATGTTTTGCATCAGTTCCTTGCGCTGGCGAAACGGGTCCAGACCCAGCACTGAAAGGCTGCCCTGGCAGTCGGTCAGGCCAAGAAGTGCTTTCAGGAGTGTCGTCTTGCCCGCACCATTCGGACCGATAAGGCCCATGATGCAGCCTTTTTCAATATCGAAGCTGACATCGTCAACCGCGCGCAAGTCACCATAATTCTTTGATACGTTGCGTGCACTAACCAGGCTAGTCATCCTTCCCTCCCGGCTTCGATGGTTTCTTTGCCTTCACCTGCCGCAGCAATTGATCAACCTCGAGGCCAAGCCGCTGGATCGTCGCAACGACCTGCGGCCACTCTTTTTCGATGAATCGAAGACGCTCGTCTTTTAACAGCTGTTTGTGGGCCCCGTCGGTAACGAACATGCCGCGGCCGCGTTTTTTCTCGACGAGACCTTCATCAACGAGCTCCTGGTAACCTTTCAGGACGGTCAACGGATTCAGCCGGTATTCGGCAGCGACATTCCTGACCGATGGCAGCACGTCACCATCGCCGAGGACGCCTTCGAGGATCATTGCAACGACGCGATCACGCAGCTGGCGATAGATCGGCAGGTCTTCATTCCACTTCGGGTCCATTGAATATCCGAGGCCAGTCATTTGTTGTTTGGATTAAGCTTGCGGTCGGAATCCGCGGGCCTGCCGTCATGGTCAGCCCGCGGCGCAATAGTAACAGGGCGAAACGGGAAGTCGCGATCTGATACCTGCTGATTCTGCATGAGGACGGGCGCGAACACAGTCCTCCAAATTCCTGACAGTTTGTGCATGCCGCTAACCTGCAAAGTGCTACTGGACCACCGGCGAGTCTTCAGATCCGGCATTCCTTAACTTACCCGTTCGAAGCGCCAGCTCATCGAGGTTTAGGTCCATATCGATGGGCAGCGCAAAAATGGCGTCGACCAGATGCAACAGCGAATCGATTTTCTGGAATGATTCTGACTCGAGAGTGATGCTCATCCGGGTCACAAGACCAAAATTCCGTGCTGTTGAGACCTCTGCAGGCAGATTTGCATGCACCTGGCCCGCAATCAACGCGACCGTGAACATCAGCATAACTGACAGTGAAAGCAATACTTTTAGGAACTGATCACAGCGAGTGTTCATTTGCTCATTCGGCGCCCTTTTGAGTGCCGTCCTTGGTTTAAGTGACTTAGTGTTATAGTTGACTATAACACCAGTCTTCACAATTGCAAGGTATTTGCCTGGACATTTAACCCTGAATCGCCTGGCCGGCCGTTTGTAGGGTCAGTCAAATTGCTCTCGGGGCTTAATATCAATGACCTACGTGATGTGCGCCGGCGAAGCCCCGGGCGGCAAGCCGCCCCGGCCACCAGGCAGGGATCGAATGGCTCAGTGCGGGCCCGCCGGAGTTTGGCCGCAAATATGCCCACCACTGTGGCCACGGTAGCGAGAGAGGTCTTGCGGTTGCAAGCGTCTCTTTCCACGGGTGAAACCGCCGCTTATGCTCGACCAATGAGCGTTATCCCGGAAGATTCGGCCTTGATGCTGCGCTACAAGGACGGCGACGTAACAGCGTTCGAGACACTGTATCGCCGACACAAAGACTCCCTGTATCGCTATCTACTGCGCCTTTCGCAGAATCGCGACACGGCTGAGGACGTATTCCAGGACGTATGGGGCAAGATCATCAAGGCACGGCACCGCTATCGGCCAACGGCGAAATTTACGACCTTTCTTTATCGCGTCGCCCACAACTGTTTCATTGACTACGTGCGGAGAAACAATCGTCACAGGGTCGCCTCTGCCATGGATCCTGATTGCAGACCAGATCCCGGCGATGAACCGGATCTCGAAGCCGAAAAGAGCTTTGCCCGCCAGCGACTCGATGCGGCGCTCGGCACAATACCGGATGAACAACGAGACGCCTTCCTGCTGCACGAAGAGGCCGGCCTGAGTATCAACACAATTGCACAGGTGACCGGCGTTAACCGGGAAACGGTCAGGAGCAGACTGCGATACGCCACCAAAAAACTAAAGACGGCTCTGGCCGAGCCTGCTGTGCACACTTAGAGGACTGCGTAATGAAGGGCTCATCAGGCGGCCCGGCGACGGACCATTGACATGAATCAGGACCACGATAAACACGAAGCAATAGACGTTGACCCGCAGGTGTCGGCGCACTACCAATCACTTGCTGACGAAGAGACACCGGCGGATCTCGATAACGCTGTCTTGCGCGAGGCCGCGAGGGCGGTACGGGCCGACAGCCGAAAGGGTTCTTTCCAGGCCTGGTATCGTCCCGCCGCAGTCATGGCGACGGTCGGGCTGACCCTGGCGATCATTCTTGATCTCAGCGACCCGGGTATTTTCAGCCCAGCGGCTGATATGTCTCTGGAAACCGCGCTGCCCGTCCAGACGCCGGCCGACACCACAGCTGACCGCGGGCCTGAACCAGCACAGCTCCTGAGGATGCAACCGGACCTTGCCCCGGCGGCAACTCAGCCGGAAGGAGCACCCCTTGAGGATCATACGGGTCTCAGCGATGTATTCACGGCTGAGGTCGAGAGAGAGAAACAACGTGTCCAGGAAATGGAAGCAGCCGCAGGCACCGCCCTGAAGCCAGCACCGAACGCGGCCGCTAAATTCGCCAGGCCGCGACCGGCCATTGCGCTCAAGCCCCTTTTGCCGGAGGCGCCGTTTGCCTGTAGCGATGAACAAAAATCCGATGTTGAGGAATGGTGGCAATGCATAGCAACGCTCCGCCAATCGGGACAGGCCGCGGCCGCAGACCTGGAACTCGATAACTTCCGGGAGATCTTCCCGGATTTCGAACTGCCCGAATAAGACCAGAAGCCGGGTGCCGAACGCGGCATCGAATGCTAGAATCGCGCGCCGCATAAAATTAGCGCCTATTTCTACTTATGACAGGTCGAGCCATCAATGAATAATCCCGTTCGTATCACCATCACCGGCGCCGCCGGCCAGATTGGCTATCAACTTGCGTTTCGCATCGCCTCGGGTCAGATGCTCGGCTCCGGCCAGGCGGTCATATTGCAGCTGCTTGAAATCGCGCCTGCACTGGCGGCACTGGACGGCGTGGTCATGGAGCTGAACGACTGCGCGTTCGACACGCTCGACGGCATCGTTGCTACAGCTGACGCGAACGTCGCCTTTAAAGATGCCGAATACGCTTTGCTGGTCGGCGCACGGCCACGCGGCCCCGGAATGGAACGCAAGGAATTGCTGCAGGCGAATGCACAAATATTCTCGGTGCAGGGTAAAGCAATCAATGATCACGCAAACCGCACGATCCAGGTGCTGGTGGTCGGCAATCCCGCCAATACGAACGCATTGATCGCCAGCAGCAACGCGCCAGGCATCGATCCGGCGAATTTCACCGCAATGACGCGGCTCGACCACAATCGTGCAGCAGCGGAGCTCGCGGCAAAAACCGGCAATCACGTATCGAGCGTCCGGCAAATGACAATCTGGGGAAATCATTCCGCGACGCAGTATCCGGACATTTATCACGCGACGGCTGGCGGCAAGCCGGCAATGGACCTTGTCGATCAGGCATGGCTGGCTGACGAATTTATTCCGCTGGTGCAGCAGCGTGGGGCCGCCATCATTAAAGCGCGCGGTGCATCCTCCGCAGCCTCGGCGGCCTCGGCAGCTATAGACCATATGCATGACTGGGCACTGGGGACGCCGGCGGATGACTGGGTCAGCATGGCGATTCCCGCCGACGGCAGCTACGGCATTGAACCCGGTGTCATCTATTCCTACCCGGTGCGCTGCCAGGGTGGCAAGATTGAAATCGTGCAGGACCTGGCGATCAATGATTTCAGCCGTGATCGAATGCAGGCAACCGAAGCAGAACTTCGTGAGGAACGCGCGGCAATCGAATCGCTGTTGTAACCCGCACGCAATGCTGAGAATCAGGTCACGGGATCTCGGGCAGCTTTGTGGCACCCTGTGCTCCCCGGTGATAGGGTTATTGTGAGGCCCTGCGATTGACCGGGACCTCTTGCGGCGCCGGGGTGCCGCGTCAGTGAGGATAAGTGCGTGTCCAGTTTTCTAATTGATCTTGCCTGGTTCCTGTTGTTCTTCGGCGGCGGCATCTATCTCGCCTACCACCGGGTCAGGCTGCTGACCTCTACGGTCATCGCCGGTGCGGCACTCATCGTCTACACCTTCTACGGTTCCTGGAACATCGTCACTCTCATATTCTTGTGGCTGCTGTTTACCGTACTGTTCGTGCCCAACATGCCCGAATTCCGGCGTGAAAGAATTACGCGACCGGCGCTCGAAGCCTATCGAAAACTGCTGCCGTCGATGTCCGATACGGAGCGTGAAGCGCTCGCGGCCGGCAATGTCTGGTGGGACGGTGAGTTGTTCTCCGGCATGCCCAACTGGGACCGCTTGACCGAGTTTCCAGCGCCACAGCTGTCCGATGAAGAACAGGCATTCTTCGACGGTCCTTGTGAACAACTGTGTGCGATGCTCGATGACTGGGATATTGCCCACTGGCGTGGCGACATGCCCCCGGAAGTCTGGGCATTCATCAAGAAACACAAATTTTTCGCAATGATCATTCCAAAGCAGTACGGCGGCCTGGAATTTTCTGCCTACGCAAATGCAATGATCATCACCAAGCTGGCCAGCCGCAATCCAGCCGCGTCGTCGACGGTGGGCGTGCCGAATTCGCTCGGCCCGGCGGAGTTACTGCTGCACTATGGCACCGAGGAGCAGAAACAACGCTGGCTGCCGGGGCTCGCCACCGGTGACGAAATTCCCTGCTTTGCGCTGACCTCACCACAAGCTGGCTCCGATGCCGCAGCGTTGATCGACAACGGCGTTGTTTGCAAAGAAAAATGGAACGGCAAGCAGACACTCGGTATCCGCCTGAACTGGGACAAGCGCTATATCACGCTCGCGCCCGTGGCAACGGTGCTCGGGCTCGCGTTTAAACTCTATGACCCGGATCATCTGATCGGCGATAAGGATGAGTACGGCATCACCGCAGCACTGATTCCAACGGACCTCCCCGGCATCACGATCGGCCGGCGACACTGTCCTTTGAGTATCCCGTTCCAGAATGGTCCAACCAGCGGCAAGGATGTCTTCGTGCCACTGGACGCCATCATCGGTGGCCCCGAGATGGCCGGCAAGGGCTGGAAAATGCTGGTCGAACTGCTGTCGGTCGGCCGCGCCATTACCTTGCCCTCAACCGCTGCAGGCGGCAGCCAGGCGGCAGCGTACGCATCAGGTGCGTACACGCAAATTCGCAGGCAGTTCAACATGCCTATCGCAAAATTTGAAGGGGTCGGTGAAGCGCTGGCACGAATTGCCGGACACACCTATATTATGAATGCGGCCGTTTCGGTGACGGCGGGCGCTATCGATCAGGGTGAGAAACCGGCCGTCCCCTCAGCGATATTAAAGTATCACTGCACTGAAATGGGCCGCAAGGTCGCGAACGACACCATGGATGTGCACGGCGGCAAAGCCATCATGATGGGTCCGAAAAACTACATCGGGCGTGGCTACATGGCGACCCCGATCGCGATTACGGTTGAAGGCGCAAACATTTTGACCCGCAGCCTGATAATTTTTGGCCAGGGTGCGATGCGTTGTCATCCTTATGTCCTGCGGGAGTTGCAGGCCGCACAGGACCAGGACGCTGAACGCGGACTGGCCGATTTTGACGATGCGCTTTTCTCTCACATCGGCTACGCCATCAGCAATGCTGCGCGATCATTTTTCCTTGCGCTTACCCATGCGCGATTCAGTAACGTGCCCTACAACACGCCAACGCGGCGTTATTACCAGAACATCAATCGCTACAGCGCTGCATTCGCACTGGCCACCGACTTTGCGATGTTGACGCTCGGCGGCAAACTCAAGATCAAGGAGTTGCTCTCGGCGCGGCTCGGAGACGTTCTGAGTTCGATGTATCTTGCCTCGACAGTCCTGAAACATTTCGAGAACCAGGGCCGCCGCGCGAGCGACCTTCCCCTGGTCGAGTGGTCAGTGAGAACGCTGATGTATCACGCCCAGGAACAGCTACACAGTTTTCTGCGGAACTTTCCGAATCGGCCTGTCGCATTTCTCTTACGTCTCGTAATATTTCCGCGCGGCCGCACCTATCACGCGCCGGCTGACGAGCTGGGCCAGAAGGTTGTTGATCTGATTACCAGGACCGGCGAGGCAAGAGAGCGCCTCAGCCAGCAGGCTTACACAACACTCGAACCAACGAATCCGCTCGGCTTGCTGCAGGAGGCACTGGAATTATCAGAGAATCTTGCGCCGCTCGAGAAGAAACTGAAACAGGCGAAAAGGGAAGGCCTGATTCAAGCCGACTATTTTGGCCATCAGATCGACGAGGCGGAGGACGCCGAAATCGTCAGCGCCGCAGAAACTCGCGAGCTGCGTGCTTTTCACGCAAAAGTACTGCACCTGTTATCAGTCGATGATTTCTCACCGGAGGAGCTCGGCAGGGCCGGTTCGAACAGTGAGAGTCCCACGGGGCCGGTGGCCGACAGCGCAGCGGTAGCCCGGGTTCGAAATTCGAAACCAGCTTCGAAGGCGAAAAAACCTGCCGTCGAAAAGGCTCCTGGAAAGAAACCCGCAAAACGGGCTGCGGCAAAGAAGAGCGGCCGCAAAAAAGCCGCATCAAAGAAGAAAAGCGCAAAGAAAAAATAACGGCAGTCTGATCCATGACAAACACCTCCGGGCCCATCTATGAGGTCACGATCAGTGTTGATCGCGAGATCGTCGATCAATTCGATGAGTGGCTGACCCATCACGTCGAGGAGATGTTGCAGGTCTCCGGGATATACCGCGCGCTTGTTTTTGAACAGGAAGACGACGATCAGGGTCGCGCCCGCCGCATCGCCCATTATTACTTTGTCAGTGACGCTGACCTCGAGCGGTATTTGTCGGAGCAGGCAGAGGCGATGCGGCAATCGGTAATCGATCGCTTCGCAGGCCGGTTCGAGGCGTCCGGTCGTGTATTGCGCCACATTGATATCGCCGAAGACAAGCAAAAGCCGGTTGAAGTCTGTCTGAATTGCGGCACCAAACTCGACGGACAGTACTGCGGCAATTGCGGGCAGCGTGCAACCAGCAGGCTCATCAGCGTATGGGAATTGCTCAGGGATGCCGTCGGCGATCTGCTGGAACTGGATTCCCGCCTCTGGCGCACGCTGGTGCCGCTGGTAATTCGCCCGGGGCAACTGACTCGCGATTATCTCGAGGGCCGGCGTGCGCGCGTCATGCCGCCATTTCGCATGTACCTCGTATTGAGCATCCTCTTCTTCCTGGTCGCTTTTTTTGATCCGCGGGAAGAGCTGGGCATCCTGTTCGAACCTCAGGCACCGGCGGCCACCGACAGCGAGGAAAATGCCAATAACGCGGATGCCATTCGCGAAGAGGTATTAGGTGACCTGGCGGAAGAGGGGATCATCGTCGTCGATCCGGGCGGCACCGATACCGCCGGTGATGCCGCCGAAGATGACGACGAAGAGCCCGGCAGTAACTGTGATCTTGACGACTTCGACAGTGCGGACCTGCCACGGTGGCTGGCATCGCGCCTGACGGAAGAACGCCTTCAGGTCACGTGCGACCGCGTTATCGCGGACGATGGCAGGGCCTTTGTCAACAAACTTCTGGACAACGTACCGGCGGCATTATTCGTTTTGCTGCCGTTGATGGCGCTGGTGCTGAAAATTCTGTATCCCTTGTCGAAGCGCTTCTACGTCGAACACCTGTTATTCGTGGTGCACTATCACTCGTTTGTCTTCCTGATCCTGAGCCTGCAACTCCTGTTTACACGACTGGGGACACTGTTTCGTGTGCCTGAACCCGCCGTTGATATCACCGTCTTCGCGGCGTTGCTGTATGTCCCGGTCTACCTTTACAAGGCGTTGCGCCGCGTTTACGAACAGGGACGGTTGTTCACGATCCTGAAATTCCTGATTCTCACATTCGCTTATTTCGCCGGCCTGATTATCATGTTCAGCCTGGTCGCACTTTTCGCAGCATTTTCCATCTGACTGCGGTCTCAATGACAGGGACGGGCGTGGTCGGCCAGCCGCCGGCCTTGAGTGCAAGGGCCCGGACAACTAGAATTCAAAGGCTGTGCCTTTTACAGGCCGCAAACAGGAACGTTTAGACAGGCAATCCATGGATAGAAAAAGCATAGGAATAAGCGGGCTAGCCGCCTATGTGCCGCCATATCGGGTATGGCTGGAGGACTGGTGTCAGTGGACCGGTAACCAGTGGCCGAAGGTACGGGAGGTTGTGGGGCGCAGCTTTCGCGTACGCGGGCCCAATCAAAGCATTTATACGATGGCCGCCACGGCCGTCATGCGCCTGATCAGGCAGTATGAAATCGACCCGGCGCGTATCAAGTTTCTTGGCCTGGGTACTGAGTCCAGCACGGATAATTCCGCCGGCGCAATCATCGTCAAGGGCATGGTGGACCGCGCGCTCGAAATGCAGGGCTCCTCGCCGATCGCCAGGAGTTGCGAGGTTCCGGAATTCAAGCATGCCTGCCTGGGCGGTGTATACGGCATGAAAGGCGCATTGCGTCATCTCGCGCTCGATGGCGCGGGTAGCCAGGCAATTGTCGTTTGCGCCGACATCGCGGAGTACGCGCGCGGCAGCAGCGGTGAACCGACGCAGGGTGCCGGTGCGATTGCAATGTTGCTGGAAGAAGAGCCAAAACTCGTGGCAGTTGATCTGACCAAATCTGGATCAGCTTCCGATTACCGCATTATCGACTTTCGCAAGCCGATGATGCGATTCTGCGGTCAGGACCGCAGTGAAAGTCACCAGGTACAGGACTTCCCGATCTTCAACGGCAAGTACTCGACCACCTGCTACATCGATGAGACCTTGCATGCCTTGAATGACATGTATGAAAAGCGCGGGCTGAATGCGAGCGAGTATCTGAAAACCCTGCAAACCATATTCATGCACAGGCCCTATCGCAGGATGCCGGAAACCGGCTATGCGATCGCCTACCTGTTTGCATTGCCTAGCGGTACTCCCGACGATCGTGCCGAGCTTGCTTCTTATTGCTACCAGGCGGGCGTCGAGCCTGAGGAATTGCTCAAGGAGATGATGAGCAAGCCGGAAGTAGCCGACCTCGCCCATCCTGAACGCCACAACTTCGAAGCCTACCCGCTAACCATGGCTGTCTTCCGCATCTTCCGCGCGGCACGAAAATATCGTCGTGAGATTCTCGACAAACTCGCGCTTGGCAGCGACACGATGCTCGACCTCGGCAACCTGTACACCGCCGCACTACCCGCATGGATGGCGGCAGGATTTGAACAGGCAGTAGATGAGAACCGCGATTTGACTGGTGAAGAATTGCTGACACTTGGCTATGGCAGCGGCGACGCAGCCGAAGTCATCCCGCTGGTGGTCGCGGATGACTGGCGAGAGGCGACCGCCAGGATCCGCCTGGCGGACTCCATGGAATTCGCGGTGGACCTGAGCGAAAAACAATACGCAGCCCTGCACGACGGCCGGCGTGTTACCGGTCTCGCCTATCTGCCGAAAGATGAATTCATCATCGAAAAAGTCGGCCGCATCGATCAGCGCCATTTCCAGGATCTGGGTATCGAATACTATCGATACGTGAGCTGAAAACAACTCACGCAGCGCGAGCGGACTCCAACCGGTTTGAGCGTAAGCTAGAACTTCCGTTATAACCATTGATTAGCAGGTTACAACCTGCGTTTGACTTGCCGTTACGGACCACCCGAAGAATACAATCGCCCGCTGGGGGGCGATTGTTTATGGGACGAGCAATCCAAAATTGAGGACAGCCATCACATGGTGCATGTCATTTCTTGTCAACGATGTTCTCGTTCATGTACTCAACGAATTCGGATTTGAAAAACGACTGGCGATTCTTCCAGACCCAGCGGAGCGTCGGAAAATCTTCAAAGTTTCCTATCAGGTAATACAGATTACCGGCAGACTCTCCTTCAGGTAACTCGAGATAGCTCCACTGATGGGACAGCAAAACTTTCGTGAAGTATGCAGATAATTGAACGAATTCCGCCGTGGTCAATTCTTCACCGCTCAGTTCCTTGGCAAGAACTTCGGCCAGGCTGGGCTGTTCCGCTACCATGCCCCACACGTCCGAGGTCCCTGCATAGAAGGTAGCGCGCGCCTGCGCGACCAGGTTCGCATTGTTTTGCCTGACTTCGATGACCAACAAAACAATTCCAATCAGGACGCCGAGATTAGCTCCAAGAGTCAACCAGCGATTGAGACGATCGGTATTCATCACACCCTCCGCTTCGAGTCGCCTTCCGCCTTACACCATAGTGTATTTGGATAGGCGATCCGGGAATTCTTCGTTCAGGCGTTGCCACTCCATTTTGAACCACGGCGTGTAGTTGTCAGGGTTCGACTGTATCTCCGCCTGCAATGTCTTGACACCGGCATAGCGTAACGCGGCGATTTCCGTGTCGTTTGCGGTCGCTTCCCGTTCAAGCCGGCCAAGATAGACCGAGCAGAGTTCATTTTCCGAGCCCAGATCACCGAACCTTGCCTGGTATGCGAATTTGTAAATAAACTCGAGCGCCGAAGCGGTATCCAGTTCCTGCTGCAGGCGCCGCTCTGTCGCGAGTTGCATCGATTCATCCTGGCGCGGGTGGCTGCAACAGGTATTCGTCCAGTACATTGGCCACAGACGTTTGTCCGCGCTGCGCTGTTGTAGTAACAATTCTCCTTGGTCGTTGAACAGGAATACCGAGAACGCCCGATGCAATATGCCATCACCGTCGTGACACTCGACTTTGCTGAGATTCCCCATTTCCTGATCGTCAGTATCGACAAGGATGAGCAACTCGCTCCTGGATGACACGCTATTTACCGTCCGCGCTTCCACAAGACTCCTGGCGATTTTCCATTGGTACAAGCTGGTATCCGGCCGCGTCCAGCGCCCGCGTTACCTCGCTGACCTTGTCCGGGCACAGTGCGACGATCGATCCGCCACCACCTGCTCCTGTCAGTTTCGCACCGATCGCGCCGTTTTGCCTCGCGATTGCAATCATCGTCTCGAGTTCCGGCGTGGAAACCTCGATCGCGTTCAGGAAGCCCTGGCAAACATTCATCAACGATCCGAGCTGTTCGTAATCACAATTCCTGAGCGCAACCGCGCCGGCAATGCTGATTTCACCGATTTCATCAAAGATGGTGGTGTAGAGCTCACGATTCTTGTCGAATCGCGCGCGCACGCCTGCCACTTGTTCTATTGTATTTGCCCTGATTCCGCTTGATGCGATCACGAGTGGCGGTACCTCGGTCAGCGTGACCGGCTTTGTCCTGGAGCCGGTACCCTTGCTGAAGAGTACGGGCTGGCCGAAAGTCGCGATGTTGTTGTCAATTCCGGACGGCGTTCCGTGCGATATTTTTTCACATTGGAACGCCAGCTTCTCGACCTCCACGTTGCTCATGCCTTTTCCGGCAATTTTGTCGAACGCACGAATGGTCGCCACCGCGAGCGCTGCGGAAAATCCGAGGCCCGCCCCTAGCGGAATGCGTGACCGCACATGAATATCGAAGCCACGCTCTGTTACGCCGAAATATCGCCTGATCAGGGACAACACTGCAGCATGGCCGCCTCTTACCGGAGCATCGGGATCGAGTTGCTGTTCAATGTTCCAGTCCGGGATCAAGAGCCGAATACCCGATGCGGTGTCGGCAATGCGGACGCTCACTGCAGATTCGAGCGGCAGTGCCAGTACATGCCGGTCGTAAACGGCGGCATGTTCACCAAGCAGGATAACCTTGCCTGCCGCCACGCCGTCAGGCTTCTGCACCGCCGGAACGTTTTCCGCGGCAGCCTCAACGGGCGCGACAACCGATCCAGGTGGCAGGCTCCCGGACGTCTTCAATATCGGGATCTTTACCGTGTCGCCATCAGACGTCTGCAAGCTCTTGACCAGCTCTTCCGCCTTCCATGACTTCACGTCACCACTGCTGACCATAGCTGAGACTACCTGATCGAAAATCTCGTCCGGCGCGCCGGCTGATGCTGCAACGCTGCGGGCGTGCAGGCTCATGTGACTTTTCTGGATGCCATCGGTAACCAGTACGCGAAGCGCTGCAAAGTTCTGTGCAAGCCCGACCGCACCCATCAGTTCGGCAAGTTCCTGTGCCGATTTTGCCCCTGTTATTCTCAGGCCTGTTGCCGCCGACGGATTCAATGCCTGCGAGCCGCCGACGACGCCGATCTTGACAGGCAACGTCAGTTCGCCGAGCAAGTCGCCGTCTGCATCTGCTACCCAGCTTGTCAGCGCCCGGTATGCGCCATCCCGTGCAGCAAACGCGTGTGCGCCAGCCTCCAGAGATCTCCAATCATTGCCGGTTGCCAGGGCAACTGCGTCGATGCCGTTCATGATGCCCTTGTTGTGAGTCGCGGCACGATACGGGTCGATGTTGGCAAAATCGTTTGCCAGCACAATGCTGTCACGAACCTGCTCGCCCGTAAATTCTCCGTGCCCGAGCACTGCCGGTGAAATTTTCACCTTCGCCGAAACGAGCGAGCGATCGGTGAGATTCGAGATAATTTTGAGGCCAACAGTGCCGCCGCATATTCTTTCCAGGTGCGGGGCGATACCTTCACATATTGTATTGACAGCGTTGGCGCCCATTGCGTCACGCGTATCGACCAGGACGTGCAGCACAACGGTCCAGCGGCCGTCCGGCAGCTGTAACTTTCGATACTCGATGCCCTTTGCGCCGCCGCCACGCGCCTGTAATCCGGGCTGCAACTCGTTCGCCAGGCCGAGTAATTCCTCCTGCGAACCACGCAATGTTTGAATAAGGGCATCAGGCTCCTCAACATCGATAAGCTGAATCTGGCCGATCAGTACAGGCTGGGTCGACCTGACATGAAAGCCACCGGCTTCCCTGATCAGTTTTGCGGCGCCGCTGACGCCAGCGACGACCGACGGTTCCTCGACCACCATTGGTACGATGTAGTCTTTGTTATTGACCAAGAAGTTCGGTGCAATGGCAAGTGGCAGTCCGAATACACCGATGACGTTTTCAATCATCTTGTCGGCCGCATCCACCGGCAACAGACAATGGTCACTCAGCAACGCCTCGGCATCATCCGGCGATATCATGCCACGCTCCGCCAGCACCCTGACGCGGTCAGCGTGGCTCAAGCGATAGAAGTCGGCAAATCGCGAATCACTCAATGTCTTCGCTCCGTGATGAGGACGCCCTCAACTTCCAGTGCAATATCGAGATTTCTGAAACCCTGCTGATGCGCCTCCCCGCAAAACTCGCTTACGGCAGCCTCGCTTGCAGCGAGCACGATGCCAATATCGCCACCACCGGCGCCGCAAGGTTTATACACAATGCCGTTGCCACTCGCTAGATGAACCAGGCCCTCATGCCCAGCATCGAACACACCGAGATCACGGTCAATACTGAATTGTCGAAGCGCATCGATGTAGCCAGGAAATGCTTTCAGGATCTGCCTGCTGTCGCCGGACGACCAGGCAGCGGCAACCTGCTCCGCAGTCTTACTGAGCAGTTTCATACTGTCACTTGCTGCGCGCTGTTCGCGGCGTTTGTCCAGCTTCGCCAGTTTTTCTGCGGTAACGCTGGACTGCCCGCTCCACAGAAATCGATAATGGAGTCCCGCCGGCCAGCCAAGCTGGCGAGAGTCGGCTCCGGCGCGGCGATATGCGATTACGCCCCCCTGTAAACTCGTCGCGACATCGACGCCGCTGCCCCGGCCGCCCTGGAATCGCTCGTGTGCATCCATGGCGGTTTTTCCAGTATCGCGATCGGCTGAACGAAAGCTTTGCAACGCTGCTGTGAGTGCCACAGAAACTGCAGCGCTAGAGCCCAAGCCAAGTTTCAGGCCGGTCGCTGCGTCGATAAATACCTGCGTGTCGACCACCAGTGATATCGATGGCCATTGCGCGGTATCAAATGATCTCCACACTTCTTCCACGAGGGAGAATGCTGATGGCCCGGGTAATCGGTCCTGCCATGCGAATTTTCCCTCCCCACTCACGCGGAAATGCCAGTTTCCCTCCAGGTAGCCCGGCGCGGTGATGGAATGGTATTCACCAGGCGACTCCGAAACCGTTACACGAACACGGCGATCGATTGCGGTGGCGATCGCAGTAGCATTTTGCAGTACGGCATACTCGCCGGACAACACCGCTTTACCAGGCGCAGTAGCCGTTATCACTTGCTGTCCAGCAGTCTTGCGCCCGCGCCGAGACCGCTCACCATCGTGCGTACTACTCCGGCACACGCATCGAGAGCAGATCGGACCAGGTCGGCTTCGTCCGGCAGACAAATTGCTTTCAATTGAGGGCCGGCGTCTATCGTGAAGAATACTGCATGCCCTTCGTCCTGCAGATGGCGAACTGCCTCCATGCACGACAAGGTCGCACTGTTCCAGTAGACAATGGGTGGACGGGATGCCCACATAACAGAGTGCATTTTCAGACAATTGTGCTCTGATACCGCTGCGAGTTGTGCAAAGTCCGTGCGCAGGACTGCATCCCTTGCCGACACCAGGTCGGCCGGCTGTTGCTCGAGCCAACTCGAATAAAAAGGAGAGCTTGCGGCACTGCGAATCATCGCCTCACCGGAACTGACCGGCTTCGCGCCTTCTGCGGTAACCGCAATGACAACAGTCAGCGGCCAGACGCCTGCTTCCGCGATTGTCTCAACATCGATGTTCGTGTCATTTGTCTGCAATTCAACGAAGCCGCCGAACAGGGATCGAGCTGACGACCCCGATATCGAGCCGGCAATTCTTGCCAGCGACAAAGTATCGCTGTTTTGTTCCGCCGCCTTGCTGGCTGCAACAACCAACGCGGCGAACGCGGATGCGGATGAGGCGAGGCCGGCCGCTATCGGGAAATTGCCTTCACTGTTTATCAATGCACGAGGACGGTCGGTCCCGGCAACGCGGTCGAGACAAGCACTGATCCGTGGCAACATTTCATCATTGGCAGCCGCATTGACCACGAGTTCATCACCAGGCAGGGCATCCGAAAACTCGACCGACATTTTCGTCCACAGGGAATCAAGGGTGACGGACAGCGAGCCGGCCGCTGGCAGGTTTTGTTCGATATCACGTTTGCCCCAGTACTTGATCAGCGCGATATTCGGTTGTGCCTGAGCATCTGCCCGCATTTTATTTTTGTCCGGAGCCTTGTTAAACAAAGATGTTTTACAGGGAGTACAAGTCGATTATAGGGTGCCGTTAATTAACTGTCATGACTCTTCGGGTCGCGCCTGTTGGAGCGACTTTTGTGTGCAGGGCCGCATTAATGTCGCGGAGGACAGGACGTCCGAGAGCGACGAGCCGCGAATGACTCAAACCTGATTCGCGGCTGAAGCCCCTCCTGCAGCCGCTCCCACCCGGCGCGCAGGAGCACGATTCGGTGTACGCTAGACGAATGTCCCAGGCCCATGAGATACCGGCAACAGCCACTTTACTCGCTGACAAAGCGGCAGCCTATCTGGAACGTGTGGTTGGCTGCCTTGACCGGGCATTGCCGGCGCAGGACGAGACACCGCGCCAGCTTCATGAGGCGATGCGATACGCGGTCCTGAGCGGCGGCAAACGCGTGCGGCCGCTCCTTGTTTATGCAACCGGCGAATGCTTAGGCGTCGATCCGGAAAAACTGGATGCGCCGGCCACGGCAATCGAACTCATTCATGCTTTTTCGCTCGTACATGACGATTTGCCGGCGATGGACGACGACGATCTGCGGCGCGGCAAACCCACGGTGCACCGGCAATTTGACGAGGCCATCGCCATACTGGCTGCCGATGCGCTGCAGCCGCTCGCGTTCCAGGTCATTGCATCTGCAGCCGCACTAGACGACAGTGAGAAAACCGCGATCATCCAAAGAGTATCTGCAGCCTGTGGTTCGCTCGGCATGACGGGTGGGCAGTCGATTGATCTTGCATCCGAGGGGCAAACGCTTTCGGCGAAGGAACTGGCCGAGATGCATTACCTCAAGACCGGGGCATTGATCCGCGCCTGTGTTATTTCTGCGAGTTGCCTTGCGAATGAATTGTCGCCGGAAAAATTGACGGCCCTCGATAGGTTTTCATGCGATATCGGGCTCGCGTTTCAGATTCGCGACGACATCCTGGACGTCGCCGGGGAAACCGCGGTGCTCGGTAAACGTGCAGGAGCAGATCAAAAATTGTCCAAAGCAACCTGGCCAGGACTATTCGGACTTGAAGAAGCTCGGCGCCGTTGTGACGAACTGCTGAGATCGGGCACCGCACAATTATCCATATTTGGCGGCGACGCCGAGCCCTTGAATGTACTCGCAGCGTACATTGTCGAGCGCGTGTCTTGACAAAATCGCGAAAAATTCTACACGTAGACATGGATGCGTTTTATGCGTCGGTCGAGCAGCGCGACGATCCTTTCTTACGCGGCAAACCGCTTGTCGTCGGCGGCAGCAGCAATCGCGGCGTGGTTGCCGCTGCGAGCTACGAGGCACGCAGGTTCGGCATCCGCTCGGCGATGCCGATGCGGGACGCTTATCGCCGCTGCCCCGATCTGCTCAGGGTGGCGCCGCAGATGTCGCACTACCAATCAGTGTCGAAGGACATCTTCACGATTTTTCGTGAGTTCACACCACTCGTCGAAGGGCTGTCGCTGGACGAGGCATTCCTGGACGTAAGCTTAAGCTTGTCATTGTTTGGCGACGAGGTCGGCATTGCGACGGAAATAAAGCACCGAATCCGGGCGCAAACCGCACTTACCGCATCTGTCGGTGTTGCACCGAACAAGCTTGTCGCGAAGATCGCGTCTGATCTCGATAAGCCCGATGGTCTGTGTGTCGTGACACAGGAAAATGTTCATGAGGTTCTGGATCCCCTGCCGGCCCGCGTGATCCCGGGCATCGGCCGTGAAACGCTGGCCAGGTTGAAGCGCGTCGGTATCGAGACAATTGCCGATCTGCGGCTGGCACCGGATCGTGATCTCGAACCCATATTCGGAAAATTCACGCAGCGCACACGGGACCGGGCTTCCGGTATCGACGACCGGCCAGTGGTTTCTTCCAGGGCCGACAAATCGATCAGCGCCGAAGAGACATTCGATACAGACCTGTCCGAGGTAACGGCAATGAACCGCCAACTATTAGGCTTGAGTGAGAAAACCGCAAGCCGGCTGCGCGCCAGAGCACTGGTTGCCGGTACGGTACAAGTGAAAATTCGCCAGTCGGATTTTTCGACCTTTACGCGACAGCGAGCACTGCACCCGCCTGGCAACGGTACGGACCAGTTGTATGGAGTTGCAAAAGGCCTGCTCGCCGACTGGCTACTCGAACATCCGGGAGTGCGCGTTCGCCTGCTGGGCGTGGGCGGCAGCGATCTGGCCGCTGATGCACAACCGGACCTGTTTGCGCCCGAGCTTGCCGCCGGTGGAACGCCACTGGACCAAACGGTTGATGCGATTCGCACCCGCTTCGGCAAGTTGTCCGTCGGGCGCGCACGGACGCTGGACAACGATCAAATCAGGTAGAATTCCGCTCAGGGATGCAATCGGTCGAACAAGGTACGCCGCCGCACCATGTATACAAGCTTTTTTGGCCTCAACGAAAAGCCGTTCACGATAACGCCTGATCCACGTTATCTGTTCATGAGCGAGCGGCATGGCGAGGGGCTCGCACACCTTGTATATGGCGTCACCGAAAGCGGTGGTTTCATCCAGCTGACCGGCGAGGTCGGAACCGGCAAGACAACACTTGTCCGCGCCTTGCTCGGACAAATTCCCGCTGAAGTCGATATTGCGCTGATTCTTAATCCGCAGTTGACGGCAATCGAATTCCTCACAGCGATTTGCGAGGAACTCAATATAGCGCTGCCCCAGGAAAAGGGCAGCGCCAAGGCACTGGTTGATGCATTGAATCATCACCTGCTGGACGCCCATGCGCGCGGGCGGCGGACAATACTGCTGATCGATGAAGCGCAGAATCTCGCTGAGGACGTTCTCGAACAATTGCGTCTGCTGACCAATCTCGAAACCGCAAAACAAAAATTGCTGCAGATCATCCTGATTGCGCAACCGGAACTGCGGGAGAAGTTGTCGCAGAACAATATGCGTCAACTTGCGCAGCGCGTAACAGGCCGTTATCACCTCGAACCCCTTTCGCGGGATGAGGCAGACAAGTACATACATCACCGCTTGAGGGTTGCCGGGGCACTGACCGAAATTTTCGATAGGCGGGCCAGGCGCGAAGTGTATCGATTGTCGGGCGGCGTGCCGCGGGTTATGAATGTCATCTGTGATCGCGCGCTGCTGGGTGCGTACAGCCGCGAATCACGAACGGTCAACAAGCGCCTCGTACGGCGTGCGGCATCCGAGGTATCCGGGCAGCCACTGCCGCCGGTGTTCATGAAATTCGTCGTGCCGGTCATCAGCGTGATTGGACTCATGGTGCTTGGCGCCGCCATCTGGGCCATGCTTGAAAGAGACCCGGATGCCGTGGATTCGGTGCCATTAGCAACGGCGCCGGTAGCAGACGCATCTGCCACCATTGAGGACTCGCCGCCGGAGTCGCTCGATGAACAGCCCGGTCTCGAGGTGCGGCTCGCGGAATTCAGTTCAAATCCAGGGTCCGATTCAGGCCTTATGACACTGCTGTCGCTCTGGGGAATCGATTACAGCGCTGCGGCCGGACCTGCCTGCGCACAGGCCAGTGCCCAGGGTTTCAGTTGTTATTTCCAGCGCGGCTCGTGGAACGGAATCCGACAACTTGACCGGCCTGTAGTGCTGACACTGACGGATAGCCAGGGCGCAACCCACCAGCCGGTTCTTGTCAGTCTGGATGACAATGTCGCCGAGCTCTCGTTTGGTGGCAAACGGATGACTTTTCCGCTCGACGAGGTTGCGGATCTCTGGTTCGGGCAATTCCTGCTGATCTGGCGGCCGCCGGGTGGCACGCCTATGGCGATTTCACCGGGCATGCAAAATGAAAACGTGCGTTGGCTGAGGCAAAGCCTCGTCAAACTCGACGATAACTATCAGCCGCAAACTGCAGAATCGGATTTTTTTGATGACGGTCTCCAGCAACAACTTATCGCATTTCAGCGCCAGCATCGCCTGGAAGCCGATGGACTCGCCGGACAAAAGACTCAGATCATCATCAATTCGCTGCTGGCGGTGGATGGCACGCCCAGGTTGTCAGCTACTCGATAGTTACGCTATTCACCTGACGGAACGAGTTTATGTCCTTCATACTAGATGCCTTGAAGAAATCGGAAGCCGAGCGGCTGAGGAAGGATGCGCCCGGATTCTCAAATGTACCTGACAGTGCACGAGAGAAGTCTGCGTCTCACTGGATCTGGATCGCCGTCGTACTGATCGGCATCAACCTGATCGTACTCGTCGTGATGTTCATGACACCAGATCGGGTTCAGGATCCGGTCGCCTCCAGTCCGGCCGCAGAGCCGGTATCAGTATTACCATCAGAATCGGCGAGTGCGGCCGGCTTGCCGCAATTCCTGGCTGAAACAGAGCGCATCCAGCTCCCGGCGGCGGGCACGGCAACAGATCATGTTTCACCGGCAGTCACCGTTGCGAGTCAGCACGCTGCACCTGTGCCTGCGGTTGCCAGCTACGAATCGCCGCTGCTCATCGAATCCTATGCCACGTTCAACGATCTGAGGGTGCAAGGTCTGTTGCAACTCCCGGACTTGCATCTCGACATCCACGTCTACAGCAGCGTACCCGAGGACCGATTCATCTTCGTCAACATGAGCAAATATAAAGAGAGAGGCATTCTCGATGAAGGCCCCGTTGTCAGGGAGATAACGCCTGACGGTGTCATTCTTGAATATTTTGGGACGGGATTCCTGCTGCCGCGGGAATAGATGGGCAGCGGCTCTGCGATTTGCCGCAATGGTTTAATCACTGTGTTGAATTCAGCGTTTGTCGATCGCCCGCTGGAGCGGGTTCCTGCGTTGGCTCGATGCGCGTATGGTCCCGTAGGAGCCCGCCCCAGCGGGCGATTCGACCTGATTACGCGTAATTATTCGGGCTACGGCTGTGCAATCATCTCACCGGCTGGATCAATAAGGGCCGCGTCTTCGTTCCTCGCGTTGTTGACCTTGCGATCGACAGGCCAGGCCCGAAACGCCGGCCAATTGTCGATTACCTCGGACAACAACTCCATATCGCCACCCAGCCACCGCTCTGCCTGTTCGGCAAGCATGACCACTGGCATGCGTTGATGCAGCTGCGCCATAAAATCGTTCGCAGCTGTTGTAATGATCGCGGTGGTCTGCAGCGACTCGTCGGCGTCCTTGCTGTTCCACTCTTCCCAGAGCCCCGCAAACGCAAAAGGCGATCCGTCAGCAAGTGAAATAAAATACGGCGTCCTGGCGTCTCCTTCCTTGCGCCACTCATAGAATCCGTCCGCAAGAATCAGGCAGCGACGCTTTTTATACGCGCTTCTGAACGATGGTTTTTCGGCGACTGTTTCGGCTCGCGCATTGATCATCCGATTGCCGATTGACGGGTCCTTCGCCCAGAACGGCACGAGACCCCAGCGAAGCATCGCCAACTCGGGTGCGCCCTGTACATCTGCACGCACAGCAGCGATAAACTGCGTCGGTGCAATGTTATAGCGTGGTACCACTTCCGTTGACGAGGTGGCGCCAAATAAGGCGGCTGTCGCTTCGCTGGGAGAATAAAAGGCGAATCTGCCACACATGTCATTCTCGAATGCCAATGCCACGATTGAGCAGCATCAGGTTCATCGTGAAAAGGCCGACGACAAAAGTTACGACAATCAAATACGCGTAGCCGATGCTGATATCCGAGACGCCGAGAATCCCGTAACGAAACGCGTTTACCATGTAGAGAATAGGATTCGCGAGTGAGACCTTTTGCCAGAACTCCGGTAACAGCGTGATCGAATAAAATACACCACCCAGGTAAGTCAGCGGTGTCAGGATGAACGTTGGAATGATCGAAATATCGTCAAACTTCTTTGCGAACACCGCGTTGGCAAAGCCCAGCAACGCAAAAACTATGGAGGCAAGCAATACAATCGAAATCGTGACCAGCGGATGTTCGATCGACAAGCTGGTAAATCCCAATGCGATCATCGTCACCAGGGCGCCAACCATGAGCCCCCTGATTACGCCTCCCGCAACATGGCCGATGATTATCGTGGCGTTCGACATCGGCGAGACCAGCATTTCCTCGATGTGTTTGCCGTACTTGGCGCCGAAGAATGATGACACGACGTTACCGTAGGAATTGGTGATTACCGACATCATGATCAGTCCTGGCGCGATGTACTGCATGTAATCAAAGCCACCCATCTCGCCAATGCGCCGTCCGATCAGGTTGCCGAATATGATGAAGTACAGGGTCATCGTAATTGCGGGCGGCACGATAGTCTGCACCCAGATTCGCGCAACACGGATAACTTCCTTGCGCACCAGTGTTTTCAGAGCAACCCAGTTAACGGCGATATCCATAATGATTTAACTGGGCACTGCCCGACCGGTGCCCTGCTTGCTCTCTACAAGGCCCATAAACAGTTCCTCGAGCCGACTGGCCTTATTGCGCAAACTGACGACACTAATTCCCGATTCATTCAGGCGGGCAAACAACGTATTGAGATCATTGCCCGATTCAACGGTAACCTCGAGTTCATAATCCTCAACCAGTGAGGTCTCGAATTCCGCCAGTACCGGCGCCTCACTTAGGGGTTCGCGCAGGCTCAAGACAAATACCTCGCGCTGCAGTTTTCTGAGTACGGTGGTCATGCGGGCATTTTCGATGATTTTCCCTTCATCGATGATCGCGACATGACGACAAAGGTTTTCGGCTTCTTCGAGATAATGTGTTGTCAGGATGATGGTGGTTCCGGCTGCGTTGATGCGCCGCAGAAAGTCCCACATCGATCGACGAATCTCGATGTCCACGCCCGCCGTTGGTTCGTCGAGCATAAGGAGCTTCGGTTCGTGGATCAGCGCACGTGCAATCATCAGGCGCCGCTTCATGCCGCCAGACAGCTTGCGCGCCTGGTCAAAACGCCGATCCCACAGCCTCAATTCACACAGGTACTGTTCGGCCTTTTGCAGGGCCAGCTTTCGACCGATGCCGTAATAGCCGGCCTGGTTAACGACGATATTGAGCACCGAGTCGAATATGTTCAGATTCAATTCCTGGGGCACCAGTCCGATGCATGCTTTTGCAGCCTCGACGTCCGTATCGATATCGTGTCCGAAAATCTCGACCTTACCGGAGGTTTTGTTGATAAGGGAACAGACAATACCGATCACCGTGGTTTTGCCCGCACCATTCGGCCCGAGCATGGCGTAGAAATCGCCGGGTTTGACGTCGAAATCTATGCCCTTCAGGGCCTGCAAACCGTTGCTGTAAGTTTTGGTCAGTTGCTTGATAGATAGCGCATACATAGCGACGCGTATTGTATACGCGAGAGGTCCGGGCTACCTCTATTTGCCTGTCGTCGCCTGCGTTTGTTTTTTCTATCGGCACCGGGATCGCGGCGTACAGCCGCGATACCTTATTCGTCAGCAACACGCAGGCCGGTGTGTTTGGTTTTGCAGGCTGCTACTGCCCAGGTTCGCGGCACGCTGGCAGCCGGTCGCGTCAGCAGCGTCTGCAACACACTCATGTGCGCTGCGCTGCGGACCTCGGTCTCCCTGCTGACGCCAGGATTCAGCAGTTTCAACCACAACTGGTCGTCGTTTCCCCTGCGAAGTTCCAGCAGATCGGGATGTGGTGCCACCGCGGCAAGCAGGCCGAAGAATGTCCGCTCGGCAATCTGCTCACACCAATTCAGGCTCGCACCACAGATCAGCCGCAGAGTATACGGGTTCTGTCGCGCAAGGTGCCAGATAAAACCAAGCCCGGCTGACTGGAGCCGCTCGAGATCGTCCGCGACCGGGCACGTGAAAAGGTCGTGCCCGCCATCGTCCGACAGAATCTGACTCCACAGTCTGTGGTCTCGCTCACGAAACGAAAGCAACAGAAATGGCGTCGCCGATAGCCGGTCAACCTGGTGAGGGGTCAGTGACGTGATGCGACGGCATAGTGGCGAAGAGAGCTGATGCAGGCTCCGCCGGGCGCGGCGATTCGCCTGCAACAAGGACAAATACGCACGATTCAGTGCAGTTACATTTCGGTAGTCAACGGGTGCCGGGCCATCGAACGCCATCTTGTTCTCCCCAAGGATTGCGCATTACCGGTAATTTCTTCTTGCTATATCCAGTTACGCTATTTTCGATTGATTTCCCATGTACGAATACTATAGGCTTTGTATCACTAGATATGGTATTAAACTAGCATAAAAGGAAAGAAATGCGACTAACCGACGATCGCTACGCAAGCGAGCGCAGCCAATTCGAACTGGCGCTCAGGATGATCCACCACGAAGCCAGGACCCACACGATCAAGGACTGTACGGGACTGAGCGATGACCGCATTCGCAAACTCTACACGACCTACTTCCGGGACACGGGCGACACTAAGGTGACCCGGCGGCGCGGCAAGTCTCCACAGCAGGTCGGACCTTTCGTCAAGCCGCCGCTGAACCAGCTCGAGGCGACCACGCTGGTCGCCTTGTTCTGTGCGAGCCTGTTGCTGCGCATAGATGCGGCCAATCGGGTTCATGCCTGCTGGCCCAGACCTGATGTGGAATACGGGCATCGTGTGTGCCGCGCATTCGAAACCTACCTGCTACTGCATCCCCGGCCACGCTTAAGTTTCGAATGGGCCTGGAGCCTGTTGCAGAATATCTCTAAAAACGACGAGCTCGTTCTCGCAACCTGCGCTGGTTGCCGGGCTACCTATGTACAGGATGCGTACGCGCTCGATCACAGAACCTGTCCGTGCTGCGAGATTTCCCAGTGCCGGGAAGGCCGCCTGGTCACCGGCTCCAGCGGCAAAACATGAACAATGTTTGGGCACCCTGATCAGCATTGGGGGCACTTCCTGCGTCGAAATTTCGGTACACTTTTACCCGAATGAGCAATCACAACATTTTTGCCGGCGCCTTTGTCGATCGCTCGGGTCACCGGCGCAAAGACCCGGAGTGGCTGCAGGCGGCTGTGGACAGCCCGCAGTCCCGATTCCTGCCGGTATGGGGCGACAAGTGCCTGGCGACCGGCGAACCGTTGCGGACTGTATTGCTCAATTGCTCTGAGATGGCCGGATTCCTCGAATCGCAGGAGACGATTTTTCTCGGCATGTACCAGGGGCAGCCGGCATTCGCGGTTGGTATCGATGGTGCAATCGATGCACCATTTGCCGAGGCCGGAGAATTTCATGATCTGCGATACCTGGGCAGTGTCCTGCCCGCCGATGAAGCCAATCTGGCAGCCCACGCCCGCGCGCTCGTGCTATGGCACGGTTTGCAGAAACACTGCGGTGTTTGCGGCTCATTGGCGCGCATTGAGTCGGGCGGCAATACGAGGATCTGCAGCAATGACGAATGCGGGGCCCAGAGCTTCCCGCGCGTGGACCCGGCCATTATTGTGCTCGTGTCGAATGGCGAGCATTGCCTGCTTGGCCGTCAGCCGGACTGGCCCGAGGGTCGCTACTCAACGATCGCCGGTTTTGTAGAGCCGGGGGAGAGCCTTGAAGACGCAGTTCGCCGCGAAGTGGCGGAGGAAACCAATATTGAGGTCGGCAAGGTCCGTTACCACAGCTCGCAACCATGGCCGTTTCCATCATCACTGATGCTCGGTTTTACGGCGGAAGCCGTTTCCAGTGAGATCCTGCTGAACGACGGCGAACTCGCAGACGCGCAATGGTTTACCCGCAAGGAATTGCGATCCGGTTTCCCTAAGCTCCCCTACCGTCTGTCCATCGCCCGCCGCCTGGTCGACAACTGGCTGCTTGGCAGCGCCTGACGCGGAATATCTCAAATGTGCCTGGTCGTTTTTGCGTGGAAATCTCATCCCGATTACAAGCTGATACTCGCCGCCAACCGCGATGAATTTCACGGCAGGCCGTCACAGGAAGCGCACTGGTGGCCTGATCTGCCGGACGTCCTGGCCGGGCGAGACCTGCAGGCCGGTGGCACCTGGCTCGCGACGGCCAGGTCGGGACGATTCGCGACCGTGACGAATTATCGGGAGCAACAACGAGCCCATGTCGGATTGCGATCGCGCGGTGAGATCGTCACCAGGTTCGTTTCTACTGACGTTGACGCGATGACCTATGTCTCTTCGATTGCAGGCGAAAATTATGCGGGCGTCAGTGTGCTTGCAGCGGATCACGAGAATATCTGCTACATGTCGAATCGTGGCGATGAACCGGTATCCCTCGCGCCGGGAGTTTATGGGCTCAGCAACGCGTCGCTCGACACGCCGTGGACGAAGCTCACACGAACGAAAGCGGCACTCACGGCACTCATTGATTCGGATGACGTAAACACCACAGAATTACTGCGCCTGCTCGAGGACAAAACGCCGGCCGCAAGCTCGGACGTTCCCAGTGGTGAATTGCCATTCAGGCTGGCTCGGGCACTGACCGCGCCGTTCATCGTCTCGGACACTTATGGCACCCGTTGCTCGACGATATTATTGCATTCGAATGACGGACGGATTGATTTTTGTGAGCGCAGCTTCGATCCGGATGGCGCTCGCTGCGGTGATTCGAATTTCAGTTTCAGCTGCGAATAGAATTGATGGGAACGGCAGGCACTACGAGATCACGGACAAAAGCCAATTCCTGATATCAGCAATTTCCGCGGCGCAGATGGCATGTGCCATCGGATAATCGTGCCATTCGACCTCGTACCCGGCTTTTTCCAGGGTTGTAAGGGAATGCTGCCCAAGCGCCATCGGCAGCATGGGATCAGACGAGCCGTGCGCCATGAATATCGGCAGCTTCTGCGACTGGGCCTCCCTGTTTTGCAGAACCTCGCTGTCGAAACTGTCCTGCAATGGCAGGTACGTTGACAAAGCCATCAGTCCGGCAAGCCGGTGCGGATAGCGCAACGCAGTATGTAGCGCGATTGCGCCGCCTTGTGAAAACCCGGCCAGCACAATATTTTCATAGGGTATTCCGCGCTCATGTTCGCGCTCGATCAGCATTTCCAGCATGCGGCTGCTTTCCCTGATCCCCACCTCGTCCTGGGGTCCCCCGCGCTCCAGGGTCAGAATGTCGTACCAGGCGCGCATGGTCATGCCAGCATTGATTGTCACTGGCCGCATGGGCGCATGCGGAAAAACGAATCGCAGGCTCCGCTTACCGCCAAGTCCAAGTTCCGGCACGATCGACTCAAAGTCATGCCCGTCCGCGCCAAGCCCATGTAACCAGATGACGCTGCCTTCCGGGCTCGCGCCAGTAGCAACTTCGACGGTTTCCGGCAACTCCATACTGCAATGCTCCATAAGTAGTTTGTTGAAAAACGAAGCAGCGCATATTAGCAGCTACGAGTTTTCAATATTCCCGGGCTCCTGCCCTATTTCACGGTTTTGGCGCGGTATCTGGTATACCATTCCGGGTGTCGGCGTTTCGCTGCAACGGTGGCTCAAAATTATGCAAACCAAACCGGGATTACTTATTGCGTTCATTTTAAATCTTGTGTTTGTGGCGGCTTGCGGCCAGAAGGGCCCTTTGTTCTTGCCCGGGAGTCCGAGCGAGATCCAGTCAGTGGTGCGGGAGCAGCAGCCGGTCGTTGAAGAGTCCGAACAAGACGACGAAGACGAAGACAAAGACAAAGACAAAAAACAAACTAACCCCATAAACTAAATTCCAGGCGCGGGCTGACCCGCAAACGATGCTGATGAGCGACAGCAAACTCGTCCTTGTGGACGGATCATCCTATCTTTATCGCGCATACCACGCGCTCCCCAGTCTTACAAGTTCCCGTGGCGAGCCGACCGGCGCGATACATGGCGTGCTGAGCATGCTACTGAAGCTCGCGAAGGAGCAGGACACCGAGCACTTCGTGGTGGTATTCGACGCTCCCGGAAAAACGTTTCGGGACGAAATGTTCGACGCATACAAAGCGAACCGGCCGCCAATGCCCGATGACCTGCGCTTGCAAATAGATCCGCTGCTCGAAGCTGTCGCTGCCATGGGGTTGCCGATGCTGCGAATCGAAGGCGTCGAGGCGGACGATGTCATTGGCACCCTGTGCCGGCAGGCCGCGGCGGACGGTATGCAGGTGCTGGTATCGACCGGTGACAAAGACATGGCGCAACTCGTCGACGACAACATCACCCTGATCAACACCATGAGCGGCACGGTACTGGACCGGGAGGGCGTCAAGAAAAAGTTCGACGTCTTTCCGGAACAGATCATCGACTACCTGGCACTGGTTGGCGACAGTTCCGACAACATACCCGGCGTACCGCGGGTCGGCGCAAAAACTGCCGCCAGGTGGCTGAATCAGTATGGCAGTGCCGCATCGATCATCGAGCATGCAGAAGAGATAACAGGCAAGGTTGGAGAGAGTCTTCGTGAGAATCTCGACCGGCTAAAATTATCGCAGGACCTGGCCACCATCAGGCAGACCGTCAAATTGCCGCTGGGGCCGAAGGAACTCAAGCGTTCCGCGGGTGATACTGAAAAACTCAGGGCACTTTACAGCCGGCTGGAACTCAGAACACTGCTGGCGCAACTGGGCAACGATGGCGTCGATGCGCCGGTGAAACCGAAGTCCCGGAGCAAGGGCCAATACGAGACGGTTCTCAAGCAGTCCGGGTTTGATGCCTGGCTGAAGAAAATCGATAAAGCTGCGCTGACGGCAATTGACACCGAAACAACCAGCATCAACTACATGCAGGCGGAACTCGTCGGCATTTCACTCTCGGTGAAGACCGGCGAGGCGGCTTATATTCCGGTGGCACACGACTACCCGGGCGCGCCGGAACAGCTCAGTCGCGAATCGGTGTTGTCCTCGCTCAAAGCATTTCTCGAAGATCCGCAAAAGAAGAAGGTCGGCCATCATCTCAAGTACGACGCGCATATCTTTGCGCGTTACGGCATCGCACTACAAGGAATGCAATTTGATTCAATGCTCGAGTCGTATGTGTTGAACAGTGTTGCCACACGACACGATATGGATTCGACCGCGCGCTATTATCTCGACATCGACACCATTCATTATGAGCATGTTGCGGGCAAGGGAGCAAAACAACTTACGTTCAACCAGATCGACCTGGAACTGGCTGCACCTTATGCAGCCGAGGATGCGGACATTACTCTCAAGCTTCACGAACATCTGTGGGGCGAGCTGCAGAAGACCGCCACGCTAAAGAATGTGTATGTGGAAATCGAGCAACCGCTGGTGCCGATTTTGCTCGGGATGGAAGAAGCGGGCGTGCTTATCGATTCCGATATGCTCAAAAAGCAAAGCGGCGAGCTCTCAGAGAAAATGGTTGGCCTGGAAGCCGCTGCGCACGAGCTGGCCGGTGCTCCGTTCAACCTGGGATCCCCGAAGCAGCTTCAGGAAATACTGTTCGTTCAGCTCGGCCTGCCAGTGATCCGGAAGACGCCCAAAGGACAACCGTCGACCGCTGAGGACGTTTTACAGGAACTGGCGAGCGAATACGATCTGCCGCGCGTCATCCTGGAGTATCGAGGCGTCAGCAAGCTGAAGAGCACTTATACGGACAAATTGCCCGAGCAAATTGCCGCAGATACCGGACGCGTGCATACGTCTTATCACCAGGCGGTTGCCGCTACCGGACGCCTGTCGTCAACGGATCCGAATTTGCAGAACATTCCGATCCGAACCCCCGAAGGACGCCGTATTCGCCAGGCATTTGTTGCTCCGGACGGGACCCTCTTGCTGGCGGCCGATTATTCGCAGATTGAACTCCGCATCATGGCGCATCTGTCAGGTGACGCCGGATTGCTGGATGCTTTTGCCGCAGATCAGGACATACACAAGGCAACTGCCGCAGAAGTATTTGGACTGGACCCCGATGAGGTAACCGCAGATCACCGGCGATCCGCAAAAGCCATCAATTTTGGCCTCATGTATGGTATGTCGGCATTCGGTCTCGGCAAGCAACTCGGCATCAGTCGCCACGAAGCACAGGAGTATGTGGACCTGTACTTCGACCGCTATCCCGGCGTAAAGAAATTCATGGACGACACACGCGAGCAGGCGCGTCAATCCGGATTCGTCGAAACGATCTTCGGGCGCCGTCTTTATCTCCCTGATATCAACGACCGCAACGCGCCACGGCGGCAGTACGCCGAACGCAGTGCGATCAACGCGCCGATGCAGGGTACTGCCGCCGACATCATCAAACGCGCAATGATTGCCGTGCAGCACTGGCTCGATACCAGCAAGGCGCCTGCCCGCATGATCATGCAGGTGCATGATGAACTGGTATTCGAAGTCGCGGAAAAATCAGTCGATGAGGTCCAGGCCAGGATCGTTGCCCTGATGAGCGCCGCGGCCGACCTCTCGGTCCCGCTCAAGGTCGATGCAGGTATAGGCAGCAATTGGGATGAAGCACACTAGCAGCTGCTGGACAAAGCCGAAGACCGGCAAGAATTGAGCCGAAATACTTCTTTGTTTTCAATAAGTTCTCTGCGTAGTGAACTCCGGACCTGAAAACTGTTCCAAACTTCCGAGTGCGTTAGTCACTTGCCTGCTTACCTCCCTAAGCGGGCTTGCAACACGGCTACCCCAAACCTGTTGCGTAACTGACCCCGGTTGTTTTATTAACATGCCGGGGTTTTTTTATGGCGTTGGAATCGCTCGCTGGGGCGAGCTCCTACGATACTCCGCCATATTTCCTGACATTGAACCCGCCCCCTATCTGTCCGTCGCCAGGAATTTCTCGAGCACCTCGCGTGCTTCTTTCACCCCCTGCTTATTGAGCGCCGAGAATAGTTGCACGCTGAGAGAATCACCGAGTTCCTTTTCTACTTCCAGTAATGCCGTCGCCGCCTTGCCCCGCTTGAGTTTATCGGCTTTGGTTAACAGGATGTGGATTGGCACGCCGACGGACTCGGCAAAAGCAAGCATCTGGCGATCGAATTCCCCAAGCTGACGGCGCACGTCTACAACGAGTATCAACCCGGACAGGCTTTCACGTTGTTCGAAATAGGTCCGTAATAATCTGCCCCAGTGTTGCCGCACCGACTCCGACACCCTGGCAAAGCCATAGCCGGGCAGATCGACCAGGCGCTGTCCATCCCGTAGCTCGAAGAAATTGACAAGTTGGGTTCGCCCGGGCGTCTTGCTGGTCCTCGCGAACTGGCGCCGGTTGACGATCGCATTAATAGCGCTGGATTTGCCGGCATTGGACTTGCCGGCCACGGCCACTTCCGTACCGTTGTCAGGCAGGAATTGATCCGCTGCATTGGCACTCAGCATAAATTTTGCGTCAGGGAACTGCGACATGGGATCGGGCCCCGATGTGTGTATAATTTGCGGCCTTAAGGACCGGCCGGACCTTATACTGACGGCTCCGGGTTCGCTCAGCAAGGCCACTGGCCATTCCGGCTCCCATGCATTGATGCCACGTTTAAGATTCTGTTTTTGGTTTTGCATCATTGCAGTAGCAATAATCCCGTCTAAGTAACGGTCAGGCAGTATGAAAAAGAAGTTTGCCGCACTCACGATATACGTTTTGATATCCGGCGCGGTTCCGGCCGCAGGTCTGGTGGACGGTTCTGCGGACGCCGGCAGGGCGAAGGCCATTACCTGCGCCGCCTGCCATGGCCCGGACGGCAACAGCGTCAACCCGGTATGGCCAAGCATCGCCGGACAACATCCCACCTATATTGTCAACCAGCTGCAGGCGTTCAAGAACGGTACCCGCACCGAGCCGCTGATGCTCGGACAGGCGATGATGCTGACGGATGAGGATATGCGCAATCTGGCCGTTTATTTCTCCGATTTGCCGGCGGCCACCAAGGTTGTTGCGAATCCCGCGACGCTCGATCACGGGGAAAGACTCTATCGTGGTGGTAGTCGCGAGAACAAGACACCCGCCTGCATTGCCTGTCATGGCCCGAACGGCCGTGGCAACCCTGCGGCGTCCGTCCCGACACTCAAGGGACAATATGCCGTTTACATTGCAGCACAACTTCGGGCATACGCCAGTGGCACGCGCCGGTCGGACGGGGCAACGCGGGTCATGCGCGACATCGCAGCCAAGCTCAGCGAGGAGGATATTGTTGCTGTTTCGTCTTATGTTCAGGGACTTCAATAGACTGGACAGCAAAATCGGCTAACCCATTTCTCGTCTTGCCAGTCAGAACCAGTGTTCTTTCCGGAGATTTTCAAATGAAGCGCATTGCAATTTTTGCCGTTCTCGCCGTCGTCCTTTTCGCCGGGGTTGTTATGTTCATGCAGCAATCCGAACAAATTCCTGCGCCGGAGACTGTGGCTGAAGCCGTGACGATGGTGCAGGCACCCGACAAGGTGTCGGCTGTTGAGGCCCAGTCTGATGATGACGCGCAACCTGAAATGGTTGAGGAATCTGCTGCACAAGACGAAGAGGAACAAGCGCAAGAAAAACCGTTGTTGCTGGCCCAGGCAAATGTGCCCGCTGCATCGCAGGACTGGAAATTCAAGGAAGGTACGCATTTTGTCCGCATGGTTCCCACTCAGCCAACCGTTGGTGGCGCCGACAAGATTGAAGTCGCGGAAATTTTCTGGTATGGCTGCAATCATTGCTATGACTTTGAAACCTACGTCCGCCGCTGGCTGGAGAAAAAGCCGGCAAACGTACGCTTCGTCCGCATCCCGGCAGTATGGAATCCGCTGGTCAAACTGCATGCGCAGCTTTACTACACCGAAGAAGTCCTGGTGAAAAACGGCAAGATTGCCAATCCCGAGCAGTTTCGTGCGGCTGTATTTGCCGAGTATCACCGCCGCGGCAATCGCATGGCTTCCGAGTCTTCGATTCAGGCTGTCTTCGAACGTCACGGCGTGAGTGCGGAAGATTTTTCCAGCATCTGGAGCTCATTTGAGGTATCACAGAAATTGCGCGTGGCGCAAGACCTCGCGAAGCGCTACAGCATTACGAGTGTTCCGACCATTGTGGTCAATGGCAAGTATCGAACCGGAGCTGCTGAGGCCGGTGGCTATCCGCCACTGATGGAGTTGATTGACGAACTGATCGCACGCGAATCGGTTCGCTGAAAATGAATCGCCTGCTGGTGCGGGTTCCTGCGAAACGATTGTAGGAGCCCTTCCCAAGCGGGCGATGTCTTTGAGCTTAGCTGGAATCTTCTGAAACGATTTCCCAGAGGCTGTCTTCCCCGCGCCGCCAGTAAAGGCGCTTCGTGGTCGTTACCGGACCAGCGTCCGTCAGCAGGATCTGCGTAAACCGGCTCAGGAACAGATTCGGCTCCTCCGGATCGGCCAGCAACATTACATCGTCGATCGTTACGCCTTCGAGCGGCCTCGCCTCGAACACGCCCAGTCGATACGACGACCATTCGTCTTTGTCCATATCCTGATATTGAAAGTCATCCGAGTACAGCGACAGGTAGGTTTTGAGATCACCTCTGGCCAGGCTGTTTTTCCAGATATCGAGCATCCGGCGAAACTCCAGCCGTGTTTTCTCGAGTTCCTCCGGCGTTGCCCAGACGATCTCGCGGGCAACTATGACCGGCGTAACGAGGGGTTCGATCACTTCTGCAAGCAATAAGATTTCCTCGTTCGACAGCACCAGGCAACCGTCGGTGTCCCGCGGCGGACGATCCGGGTTTTTATAATCAACGCCGTGCAGCCAGATGCCACTACCTGTTCTGTGCTTTTGCCGGTCCCGGGCATTCGGATAATCAAGCGAGAATGCCGCAGCCCCGTACTTGTCATTCAGCTTGCTGGTATCGAGTTTTTCCGTGATGAAGTAGACGCCGAGTGGTGTCTTGCGGTCCCAGGCTCTTTCCTTGCCGGTCCCGTTCAGTCCAATCGACATGTAGCGCTGATCTTTTTCAACAATGTTGCCGCCGGAACGGACAAACCGGCGCATGGTCGCAGACGCGACGTCGGCGATCAGTATATCGCTGACCGAACCCGGCAATTCCAGAAGGTATGCGGGTAATCGACTGGATCTGCTAAGAGCAGCCACAGTATCGTCGGCCGTTGCGCCGCGAGTAAGGGCAAGCAACAGTACCGTGATCATCAGAAATAGCTGACGCGTATCTTGCATTGACTATGAACGTTTTTGTTTGAAAGCGGATACTAAATCGCAGTACCGGTATCGACAAGTATTGATGTCGCCGCAAAGAGACAGCAACCCCTGAGAGGAGTTAGTTCTGGTTCCACGACAATGCCTCCAATTCATCACTGTAGGGTGCACGCAATTTTTCCGTGAGCAAAAACGTGATCTGGGCCGATCGGCCTGCTTTGACGGTCTGGATCAGATTCTCATGGTTCAGTTCGATCCGCGGACTCCAGATATTGACAGTCAGACCGTTCGGATTATCGGTCGTCAATTGCGCTTTTCCTTCAATATTGGTTTTGCCAAATACGTGACTGTCCACGACAAGGATGTAGGCCAGCATGTGATCGTGGATATTGCAGCCTAATGTTACAACGCCATCATGATCGAATTCGATCTGCGTTTGCAGATCACCTTTATACAGGGGCAGCATGAAGTTGTTAGGATTGGAAAATGAGTAAACGTGGTGTGCGACGACATCGCTATTTGAGAATTCGACCTGGGTTCCGGTTTGCACGACAAGAAAATGCGGTACGAAGCGAGTATCGATCTGGGCCATGACCGCACTGTCCGTCGGCGCCGGCAACGGCCCGTCATGATCTAACTGGACATAAACGGCGATATTCGGAACCGGCTCCCCGTCTCTGTCGAGTACTGTCACTTCTATTTCCGCAGCGTTCAATGAGAACATCGCAAGAAGCAGGGCGACCGCAAGCAGCATCCGCATAGGCCGTTCGATAGGAAAATAGTCTGGATATTCCATGTTTTCCCAACAGGTACTGGATCCGGGATCAAGTGTACGGCGTTGTTTGGCGCGGCAACCGTGAACTGTCGCACACTCTATTTGACAAAAGCCTCTTAGAATTCTGATTGGACCGATTTCTGGCGACTGTGCACGGATCTGGCGCCGCACGAAAAGTGGATGAGAGCTGTGCCGGTGTCGAGGTTTTTTTCCTGATTCCTGCACAAACCGGCAATATGAATCTTCGAACAAGCTTTCGCAGCAAGTTATTTTTGCTGACGATCGTGCCACTCGCGGTGGCGCAAATCGTCACACTATTTGCCGTTATGCAGACGGTCGAGGAAGATGTATACCGTCGCGCGCATGACTCGCTTGTTATTGGCGGAACGGTAATCAGGGAATTCCTCGCTGCCCGCGGCGAGCAATTACGGACCAGCGCCCAGATCCTGGCTGCCGATTTCGGATTGAAACAGGCTGCCGCAGCCCGCGATGCAGCAACTCTTCGATCTATTCTGAACAGTCACAGTCAGCGTGTCGGTGCTGATATCGCGATATTTCTTGACCTGGACGGCAAAGACATAGCCAGCACGCAAGACTTCAGCAACAACCATAAAATTGACTTCCGCCGTTTCATCGAAGAAGCCAGTGATCGCGGCAACGCCCAATCCACTTTGACTGTCAGTGACGCTACATACCATACGATTATGGCACCGGTGCGTGCGCCTTTGCAGATTGGCTGGATCGTGCTCGGTTTTCGCATCGACCAAACTGTCGTGGACAGGATCGGCGGCCTGACGGGTCTCGATGTTTCAATCATCGCGATGGGCAGAGATTCACCACGTGCGATTGCAACTACCTATGACGATGCCGCCGGCGCAAACTCAGCAGCATCGTTGACAGTACCTGATGCTATTTTCAGTTCCGTCTACCTTATCGACGACGCCGGCGTGGACCGTCTGACGCTGAGTGCGCCGTTTGTCAAAAACGGAAAAGACGTACTCGTTGTTCTGCAACGATCAATGCAGGAAGCGATGCTGCCATACAACGAAGCAAGACAGGGTCTTATTGTCTTCTCGAGTTTTTTGCTGATTTTTGTCACTCTGACCGCGGGCTATGTGTCCGGCACTATCGCGAAGCCGCTTCGGGATCTGGCTGACGCCGCACGGCGAGTGATTTCAGGAAACTATGAGTCCCCCGTAGATGTGAAATCGGATGACGAGTTCGGTGAGCTTGCGGAGAGTTTTAATGCCATGCGCACCGCGATCTCTGATCGTGAAGATCGCATCTCGCACCAGGCACTGCACGACCCGCTGACCGATCTGCCGAACCGCAACAAAATCCTGCTAAACCTGTCCGTGGCAATCGAGGACGCCCGCACCGCAGGCACCAGCGTCGCTATACTGTCGATTCGTCTGTCACGCATGGCCGCCTTGTCATCAACTCTCGGACACAGCGCCAGCGACGAACTCATCAGGCTGGCTGCCCGTCATCTCAAGCTAAACCTCGATCCCGGCGACATTTTGGGTCATGTTGGCACCAATGAATTCGTCCTGATCCTGCCGGACAGCAGCCTTGAAAGCGCCCAGAGCTACGCCGACAAGATCGAGAATATCCTCGGTACCGGCGTAACGCTTGGCCGTATCAACATTACATTGCAGACGGAAATCGGTATTTCCGAATATCCGAAACACGGGGAGCACGCGGCCGATCTCCTGCGTAATGCATCCATTGCCCGCAGTGAGGCGGAGACTCGCCGGGAGCGTGTCATGATATACGAAGCCGGCCGCCAGGATCATTACATACGCCAACTTCGCATCGTCAATGATCTTCGCAGCGCTCTGCGGCGCGACGAAATCCAGCTGCATTTTCAACCGAAGATTTCGTTGCCGAATGGCACACCCTGTGGTGCTGAGGCGCTGGTCCGGTGGAGACATCCGGAACTCGGATACCTCGCTCCGGACGAATTCATTCCTGCTGCGGAGCAGGCCGGAACCATTGTGCACTTGACCCGTTATGTCCTCGAACGCGCTCTGCAGTTCTGCCGCGAATGGCGTGACGCAGGGCATGAGCTCGGCATATCTGTCAATCTGTCTGCGCGCGACCTGCAGGACGAATATCTACCCCACTTCGTGCTGCAAATTCTCAAGGAGCAAAATATCGAGGCGCAACAACTGACGCTCGAGATTACTGAAAATTCCGTCATGCAGGACGTCAATCACGCGGTTAGCGTACTAGAGTGCCTTCGCGATATGGGAGTGAGAATCTCGATCGATGACTTCGGTACCGGACACTCTTCGCTGGCGCAGTTGAGAGACATTCCGTCGCACGAACTGAAGATCGACAAATCGTTTGTCATTGACCTGCTGGGAGACAATCGAAATGAGGCCATCGTTCGAGCGACCATCGAACTCGCGCACAACATGGGGCTTGAAGTGTGCGCGGAGGGCGTGGAAGACGAGAATACGTTGCGGTACCTGAGTAATGCCGGATGTGAACAGGCACAGGGTTACTTCCTGAGCAAACCGGTTCCTTCCGATTACCTGATTGACTGGCTACAGAAATACAAACCGGTGTCGTATGGCGAGCGGCGAAAAAATAAGCGCGCCTTCGCGAATTAAAGGGACAGTCTACTTAATTGTACTGAAAGCGGTTTCCCTAATTTGTGGCGCGGTCAATTAACTAAACTATCCCTTTAATTCATTCAGACAGGCGTATCCATGCCGACTTGCTCTGCGTGTAACTTAAAATGCTCTCGACGCACTTGTCCCGTGCATTGCCCGACTGCTTGTAGCCGCCGAACGGCTGCGTCATGTCACCCTCATCGAAGCTGTTGACCCAGATAACACCGGCTTCGATTTCCTTGATCAGGCGGTGTGCCTTGTTAAGATCACTGGTCCAGACGCCTGCTGCCAGCCCGTAAATTGTGTCGTTGGCAATCGCGATTGCCTCATCGATTCCGTCAAATGGCAGGATCGAGGCAACCGGCCCGAATATTTCCTCGCGTGCAATGCGCATGTTGTTATTCACGTTCGTAAACAACGTCGGGTTGATGTACGCTCCGACCATCTCCGGCACGTCGCCGCCAAACTCGAGTTGCGCACCTTCCTGTTTACCGGATTCGATGAATGACAGTACGCGTTGCTGTGCCTCGGCGGTGACTAACGGTCCGAGGTTGGTTTGCGGGTCCAGCGGATTGCCCGGCACGTAAGCATCTTTGCCCTCTGCAATAAATCGCTCGACGAATTCGTCATACAAAGGTTTCTCTACAAGAATTCTTGATCCCGCGTTACAGACCTCGCCCATATTGGTATAGATACCGTCACAGGCTGCCGAAACCGCACGCTCGAGATTCGCGGTATCTGCCATGAACACCTGCGGGGACTTACCGCCGCATTCGAGTGACACGCGCTTCATATTTGACTGGCCGGCGTACTGCAGCAT
>SMWE01000075.1 GCA_004357475.1 Gammaproteobacteria bacterium | reverse complement strand
ATGCCGCGTATTGAAACCGGGGGGAGTGCTCGCCGTCTGGGCCTATGAACGATGCCAGGTGGGACCGGAGTGCAACGAGGTTATCGAGAAAATCTTTGCCGAGGTCGAATCCTGCTGGCCGCCGGAGAGAGACATTGTCGAGGGCCATTATCGTGATGTCACAATGCCGATGCCGGAGATTGCAGTCGATTCATTCGAGATGCAGCTCGAATGGACCGCGGATGAAATGCTCAGCTATATGCGGACCTGGTCGGCCACGCAGCGTTACATGCAGGCAAAGGGCAGCGACCCGGTAGCGCTGTTTGAGCGGGAACTCAGTCAAAAATGGGCCGATAAAAAGCGCGACCTGCGCTGGCCATTGACGTTGAAAGTCGGCCGCAAAGCGGCGTAGAGTCTGGCGCAGAATTCTGCGAACATTCGTCACTATGGGCAGCACTGTGAACAGCAAAACCTCCATAACGACAATTGCAGCGACGATTGGCGCGATTGTTGCGCTTGGCGGGTGTACGGCCATTCAGGATTTTCTGGCACCATTGGGTCCTGGCCAGCAAAAAGAGCAGTTGGAGCCCGCCGCTGAACAGCAACGACTGGAGCCCATCAGCCGCAATTTCTTCATCCTCGATGCACCGGACCAGTCGGTGATCGGCGAACCGCAAATCGTTTACACGACGCAAGAGAATACATTCTCGGACCTGGCGCGCGAGTACGGGCTCGGCTATGACGAAATCGTCGCTGCAAATCCGGGCATCGATCCATGGCTGCCTGGCGTTGAAACCCCGGTGCTATTGCCGACTCAGTACGTGCTGCCGGATGTGCCGCGACGTGGGCTGGTTCTGAACATCGCGTCGAAGCGCCTCTTTTACTTCCCGGAAGTTGCCGCAGGCGAGCCGGTCCAGGTACTGACATATCCGATCGGCATCGGCCGGGTTGGCTGGGAAACGCCGCTGGGAAAATCGGAGGTCGTTGCAAAAGCACGCGATCCGTCCTGGTATGTGCCAGCCTCGGTGCGCAGGGAGCGCGCAGAGTCGGGCAACCCGCTGCCTGCGGTGGTACCACCGGGACCCGACAACCCGCTCGGACACTTTGTGCTTAAACTCGACATGCCCGGCTACCTGATCCACGGCACTAACCAGCCTTACGGTGTCGGCATGCGGGTCAGTCACGGCTGCATCCGGCTGTATCCGGAAAATATCGAGCCGCTTTACAACATGGTCGGCATCGGCGAGCCAGTGACGATCATTAACGAACCGTATCTCGCCGGCTGGCGTGATGGCGAGCTGTACTTCGAGAGCCACTCACCACTCGAGGATGACGACATCACTCCCGAAGAGCGCATGCAGGAAATTTTTGATCGCATACGAAACATTTCAGGCGCGTTCATTGAGCAGGCAGAACGGGATCACGCTCATGTAATCGCGGGTAATGCACGCGGTGTGCCGATAAGGGTGCTGATGGCCGATGCCAGTGAGGTCATGCATCGTGCGCGGGTCGTGCGCAATACGGTGGAACCGGATCCGAACATGCCGACAATCGAGGAAGTGCGCGCACTGCTCGACGAACCCCTCGAATCGGAAATTCCGGTGGAGCCAATTCCTGAAGTCGAAGTCGATGAATGAATGGCTAGCCATCATGCCCGGGGAAATCGATCGCAAGAAGCGGGAAGCGGCAGAGGCGAAGGACCAGTCTGCGCGCCGCTCAGGTGAGCAAGACCGATCAGAGCAGCAAACGGAAAAGAAATCCGATAGCGGTCAGGACTTGCCCCGGATCGGTGGACACATTTAATTTGAGGCGATGCAGGGTTAAATTACCGGTCGAATCACTCGCCCGACAGGACAGCGCGGAAGCTGTCGAAATGTCGCTCGAGGAAATTCGTGTCATCGTCGGAAGGATAAGCAAGGGCCGCAGCCTGCAGCCGGATGCCTGGCCGGGCCGGTTTGAAGCGGATAGTGGATCTGCTGGACCGTCACGAAATTCCTGTATCCTTTTTTATTCCGGGCGTTTGGTTTGCGACACATCGTGCAGCAGCTGAATATGCTGCGGAACAGTCTGCCGAGCAATTTCCGCCAAAGGACGGGAAATTCGGTCGCCTCGGTGCTGCCCAACCGAGGAGCGATTCATACACTCAGATCACCCGAAATATCTCAGGAATTCTTCCGGCAAAGCTTTCTCATCCAACGGATGATCCGTTGGAACCGTCACCGGCATCGCATAGTAGGTATTCCAGAAAAGAATATTCAGTGCCTCAGTGCCCGGTGTTTTCAAATCAGCAAGCAGTGCCGCCATCGCCTTGCCCGTGTACGTTGATTCAAGCGTGATGTCGAGCTGCTCTTTTGCAAACGCGATCGCAGCTTCCGCTTCCGGCGTTGACCTGGCGTAGGCCCCACCGTAATAATTATTTCGCAGCCTGATATTGGTTCGATCCGCCAGGTCACGAGGCACTGAGTCGTCGAGCTGGCGCATCATCGAGACCGTTTTGTCGGTCAGGTTTTTCATCAGGTGTTCATTGGTAATTGCTGTGTCCGACGCGCGAACTGCATGCACTTCCGTGTCGAGATCCGCGATTGCCAGGCCCAGTGCAATGCCGATCGCTGTGCCCATTGTTCCGGTCGCAACATAGATCCTGTCCGGTTTCGAAATCTCGCCCACCGCAATCTGCTCAGCAAGCTCGAGACCCGCGGCCACGAAGCCGACGGTGCCGCGCCACGATGAGCCACCCATCGGAATAACCCACGCTGTCCGGCCCCAAAGATTATCCCGCAGCGTCTGCAGGCGCTGCTGATACGACCCACCGTATCGAACCAGCTCCGTTTCGTTCTGTATGTGCCGGTTCAGTGTTGCCGGTATCTGCGCTGTCCTGGCCTGGTGCATCAGGAAGCAGGTGCATTCGAAGCCAGACTGGCGGGCATACAGGGCGGTTGCCAGCGCGGAATTCGAACCGACAGCACCGAAGGTCGCGAGGCGTCGGCAATGCTTGTCGCGGGCGCGGGCAAATATGTATTCCAGCTTCCGGACCTTGTTGCCGCCGTAGATGATGCCGGTCAGGTCATCACACTTCACTGACAGGCTGCGGTTCCCGGAATCGAGTTGCACGTCGACCATCCGCACTGGCGTCGGCAGGTTAGCCAGACGCATTCTTGGCAATCGCTCGCCAAGTGTCGGAAATCTTGCCAGCAGGTAATCGTTATTAGACATGGGAATTAGTGACCGGTGATGCGCAACAACATTAGCATCTAAAGCGCCCAGTAATTAGAATGCCCCCACGGATATCTGACTCATAATTGCGGAGACAGGATTGTCAGATGATCTAGACCGGGGCATTACGGTCACCGAAATATCGCCGATGGACAGGCCCATCGACGTAGCGCTTGATTCCACGGCTGCTTTTGTAGGCCGTGCCCTCCGAGGCCCCCTCAATACTCCCGTGCTGATCGAGAGCATTACAGCGTTTCGGCGCCGCTTCGGTGGCACCTGGCAGCGCAGCAGTCTTGGGCCCGCGGTGCAACAGTTCTTTGACCATGGCGGCAGGAGACTTTATGTCGTGCGCGTTGCCAACAACGCACGCTGCGCAATGATCTGCTTGCCTGCGATCGGCGGCGTGCTGGTCCTGCGTGCGCTGGAGCCGGGCTCGACTGAGTGCATCCGCGCTGCAATTGACTTCGACGGCATAGATATCCACGAGCAGCGTTTCAATCTGACGATTCAACGAGTCGCACCGGACACCGGTCTGGTCGCGGACCAGGAAATCTACCGGCAGCTAAGCTGCCATGAAGGGGACAGCGGCTTTATCGGCGATGAACTGCTGTCTTCTACACTGATTCGTGCGCAGATGCCGCTACCGGCAGGCAGGCCCGCGAAAACGGATGAGAACTACGTCGGGCATGCGCAACGCGGCACGGATGGCTTATCATTGTCAGACTATGATCTCGTGGGTTGTGCTTCCCGCAGCACCGGCATATTCGCGTTGAACGAGATCGACCACTTCGATCTTCTGTATATTCCGCCACCCGCCCGCGAGCAGGACCTGGGCCCTGCCGCGATACTTGCCGCAGAACTTTATTGCCGCAAACGGGGCGCGATGCTCATCATGGACCCGCCACGTGCGTGGAGAAGTGTGCGCGAGGCAATTGAAGGTATTCGCGAATCCGATCACGCGAGCCCGAACATTTTTGCGTACTACCCCCGCGTCTGCACCATTGAGGACAAAGGCTCACCGCCACGCGTAGCCGGTGGCGCGATTGCAGGCCTGCTGTGCAAACTGGACAGAAACCAGGGCCCGTGGCAAGACCTGGATCAGCCAGGGTACGGTTTGCGCCCTAACCTGGTCCCGGCACTCAAGCTGACTGTGGATGACGCGCGGATGCTCGTGAAAGAAGGCATCAACGTTATCGCCGGTCGCATGGCCGGCCGTGCAACAATATGCGGCTCTGTCACACTTGCGCGCGGCGGGCAAATGGACAGAAAATTCTCGAGCCTGACGGTCAGGCGACTTTGCCTCCAAATAACCAACACGATTGACCATGCAACCCGCTGGACGGTCTTCGCACCCAATTCCACGTCGGTCGCGGGTCATGTCAACAGCCTGGTCCACGCTTACATGAGCTCACTTGCCGATGCGGGCGCATTCACCGACGACATGTTCGCCGTGCAGTGCGACGCAGGACTACATTCCAGGTCGGTGAACAAGGATCGCGGAATTAGCGTGTTACTGGCGTTCCATCCTGCTGGTTCAGACGAAACGGTATCCCTCACACTGCACCAGACCGTATCAGGCTGCCACGTTGCAACCACCGCCTTCGCACCCGCTTTCGACGAGTGTGCCTAAATCTATCGCCCGCTGGAGCGGGCTCCTGCGGAGATACTGTAGAAGCCCGCCCCAGCGGGCGATTCAGCACTTGCCAAAACCACCGCCGCCCGGTGTTTCTACGATGAAAGTATCGCCAGCTTGCAGCTGAACGGTTGCCGTGGCGGGAACTATTTCCTCAGAACCATTTGCTCGTATGATCCGGTTGATACCGGTTTTGCCGCTGTCTCCGCCCCCGATACCGAACGGCGCGATGCGCCGGTGATTCGAGAGGATAGAGGCTTCAACGGCTTCCGTGAACTTCAGCCGCCTGACTGATCCGTTTCCGCCATGCCACTTGCCGGCACCACCGGAGTCTTGACGAATGGAAAACGATTCAACAATGACCGGGAAGTTCTGCTCGAACACTTCAGGATCGGTCATGCGCGAATTGGTCATATGCGTGTGCACAGCATCGGCGCCGTCAAATCCGGGCCCGGCACCGGCGCCACCACAGATGGTTTCGTAGTATTGCACTTCGTCATTGCCGAACGTGAAGTTGTTCATCGTGCCCTGCGAGGCGGCGAGGGCGTCTAATGCACCGTACAGCGCGTCGGTCACGCACTGCGAGGTCTCGACATTCCCGGCAACTACTGCGGCAGGATAGGACGGGCTTAACATGCTGTCTTTCGGGATTCTGATTTTCAGCGGTTCAAGACAGCCTTCGTTCATCGGAATTTCTTCTTCGATCAGGCTGCGAAAAACGTACAGGACGGCGGCACGTGTGACCGCTTCGGGCGCATTGAAGTTGGTCCCTGACTGCCGGGACGTTCCTGAAAAATCAATCGTTGCTTCGCGCTTTGCATGATCAACGTCAATGCGGACACAAATCACTTCACCTGAGTCGAGTTCGTATTCGAATTTTCCGTCCTTCAACGTTCCAAGTAGTCGGCGCACACTCGTTGCCGCGTTCTCACGCACGAATCGCAGGTAATTCTGCACAGTCGACATCCCGTAACGCTGAATCGATTTCTCGAGCTGACGAATACCTTGCTGATTTGCCGCGAGTTGTGCCTTGAGATCGGCAACGTTTTGCTTATGATTGCGTGCCGGATATTTAGCGCCTTGCAGCAATTGAATGACGGCGTCCGTCTGAAACTCGCCGGCTCGAACCAGCCAGAAGTTATCGATAAGAACGCCTTCTTCTTCGATGTGATGGCTCTCGGACGGCATAGAGCCTGGCGTGATTCCGCCAATATCCGCGTGATGGGCGCGTGATGCGAGGAAGAAGAGCGGCTTGTCTGACTCGGCGAACCACGGCGTGACGACAGTGATGTCGGGGAGGTGAGTGCCGCCGTTGTAAGGCGAATTCAGCATGATGGCATCGCCGGGCTGAAACTCACTGCCGGTTGCGGCAATAACGCTGCGAACACTTTCACCCATCGAGCCCAGGTGCACTGGCATGTGCGGCGCATTTGACACGAGTCGGCCTTCGTTGTCGAAGAGCGCACAGGAGAAATCGAGCCTTTCCCGTATGTTGACAGACAAAGCCGTATTTTGGAGAACCGTGCCCATTTGCTCTGCGATGTGCATGAACAGGCGGTTGAAGACTTCGAGTCGTACCGGATCCGGCGAGGATTCATCTGCAATCCGATCTTCGACCAATTCATGTTGTCGCTCGAGCAGCAAATGCCCTTTGTTATTGATCGTTCCGGACCAGCCGTCATCAATAACCGTCGTGGAATTTGTTTCCGCGACGATGGCCGGTCCCTTGAGCGTGGTTTCGCTGCCGAGCTGTTCCCGCTCGTATATCGGGACCTCGCGCCATTGATTTGCAACCCACATTTTTGCGAAACCAGCCGGCCCGGTCTTCTCTTTTGTCCCGATGACGGGGTCGCTGAATTCCTGCTCGATGCCGGTGCCCTCGACACGCAGCGTTGCGATCAGCAGTTGATCCGAATCGGGCTCGGTGCCGAAACGGCTGCGGTAGATGTCAGAAAATGTCCGGACCATCGATATCGCGTCATCATGTTGAACATCGAGAATGGTGTCGGAGCCGCTGACGCGCAATCCCAGGCCTGTGTAAAACTCCCTGTTCTCCGGCGGTACGTTTTGACCTGCGAGCGCATCGTCACATTGCATTTGCAGTTCGTCGATATCGGACTGCAACCGGGACAGTGAATCTTCATTAAAGGGCAATTCGATCGTTTGCTGTTTCTCTACCCGAATATTCGAAAGCCCCATGCCGTATGCGGACAACACGCCGGCCATCGGATGCAGCCAGATCTTCTTGATACCCAGGACTTCAGCGACCTTGCAGGCATGTTGTCCGGCGGCGCCGCCGAATGAACACAAAACGAAGTCGCGGACGTCCTCGCCACGCTCGATCGTGATCTTGCGGATCGCATTGGCCATGCTTTCGACAGCGACGGTGAGGAAACCGTCGGCGACCGATTCAGGTGTTACCTCGGAAACATTGTCTGCGAAAATCTCTTTAAGCAATTCGTCAAATCGATGGCGAACCACATCGACATCCAGCGGCTGATTGGCAGCGGAGCCGAATATGCTGGGGAAATGATCGACCGGTATGCGGCCGAGCAACAAGTTGGCATCGGTAACCGTCAGGGGGCCATTACGCCGGTAACAGGCCGGTCCCGGGTCAGCCCCGGCTGACTCGGGGCCGACCTGGTAACGCTGGTCCTGGTACTTGAGTATCGATCCCCCACCGGCAGCGATCGTATGGATCTTCATCATCGGGGCTCGCAGTCGAACCCCGGCGACCACTGAGTCGTTACTGCGCTCGTACTCACCGCTCCAGGCTGATACGTCGGTCGATGTACCGCCCATGTCAAATCCGATCAGTCTTTCGAACCCGGATTTCGATGCCGTCTCCACCATCCCGACAACGCCCGCAGCAGGTCCTGACAGGACGCTGTTCTTTCCGCGAAAACCTTCTGCAAGTACCAGGCCGCCGTTGCTTTGCATGAACAGCAGGCGATCAGGTGTCCCAATTTTTCTGAGCGCGCTTTTCAGTCCGTCAATATAATGATTCAGGACAGGAGTGAGATAGGCATCAGCAAGCGTCGTCTCTGCACGGCTGATAAACTTGATCAGCGATTCGACATCGTTTGACACGGATACCTGCTGCAGTCCGGCTGCTTTCGCAATATCTGCGATTCGATTTTCGTGTTGTGGATATCGGTAGCCGTGCACGAGACATATCGCGGCAGATGTGATGCCATCGTTGGCGCAACGCTGCAATGCAGCAGAAATTGAATCCTCATGCAGTGTCTTAATGACGTCACCATCAGCAGTCAGGCGTTCTGATGCTTCGATGACACGATCATAGAGTGGTTCGGGCTTTAAGATATTGAGTGCGAAGATATCGGGTCTATTTTGGTAGCCGATGGCGAGTGCATCGGCAAATCCTTCGGTCACGACCAACGCAGTACGCGAACCCTGGCGTTCCAGCAGCGCATTGGTGGCCACCGTCGTACCCATCTTGACGGCTTCGATGGGCACAGCGTCCGGCCATTCCGCGACCATCTGTCGAATCCCCTCTGCGGCCGCGTCGTCGTATTGCTCCGGGTTCTCGGACAGCAGTTTCGCAGTCGCGAGTGTCCCGTCCGGACACAGCGCCACGATGTCGGTGAATGTGCCGCCGCGGTCGATCCAGAATTGCCATGCCCTGGTTTCCACAGGTGAAACGGTAACGGAAAAATCCCTCGGTCACACGCTTATACCGGTTATTATGTGTTTCCACACCAGACGATCATCTGGCTAATAAAAAGACAGTCCGCAGGGAGCAGTAATGGGTCCGTTAATTCGAAATATTCGAAATCGTTTCCTGATAGCTGCAATGGTAATCGCTATCGGTTTATCGGCGAATGCGCAGAATAAATTCGAACCCGTCGATCTTCCCGACAATATCGCCGGGAAAGTTGCAGGACTGGACCAGGAGAAGATTGATTTTCTGCGTGGCTCCGGCATCTTTAGTTTTGCCGGCAGCCACGAGCTCTTGTTTGATCGATTCAAAAACAAGTCACCGGAAGATGTCGAGGCTTATATCGATGCCATGATGCGTGTGAAGGAGTTGATGAAGTTCAATCCGGAAACGGACATGGAGTCGATCCCTCTGAATACGGATTCGCCGGGCTTCAATAGCTGGAAGACGAGGCGGCCAGCAGCATTTGATACGCCGCGTGACGCCGGGCCGATCAATATCAATCGCTACCTCAACGCCTCGCCGAAGCAGGGCATTCCAACGTTCTTTAATCTGCCGGTTGCGCTGACGCCGGAGGATCTCGTTGCGGGTGAGGTCGATGTCGCGATCATGGGCATCGGTCTCGATACAGGCACCGGCTTTCGCGGTGCCGCATACGGCCCAAAAGCGCTTCGCGCAGGTCTGGTGTATGGCGGCACCGGGATGTCCAACCTGCCGCACATGCATACCATGGTGTCACCCTTCGACGAATTGACGATCGTCGATTACGGGGATGTCGCCGTCGATTACCTGAGTCTCGAACGAAGTCTCGGGCACATCCGGGAAATTGTGCGTGAGGTTGCTGCAGCCGGGACGATTCCGATGATCGTCGGTGGTGACCATTCACTCATGTACCCGGATGTCGCCGGAATCGTTGACGTATACGGCGCCGGCAATGTCGGTGTCATTCATTTTGATGCCCACTACGATGCCGGGCGCGGCGGCACTCATCTCCTGTCGCACGGCCGGCCGGTACGGCGTCTGTTCAACGAAAAACTGGTTCCGGGTCCGAATTTTATCCAGGTAGGATTGCGCGGTTACTGGCCTGGGCAATCCGGCTTCGAGTGGATGCAGGAGGAGGGCTTGCGATACCACCCGATGGCGGAGATCGAGAAAGACGGCTGGGATGTCGTGATGGATCGCGTGCTCAAGGAAGCGCTGGAAGACGGTCCGGAGTACATTTTCATTTCCTTCGACGTCGACGTGCTCGATCCGGCATATATGCCGGGTACCGGGACGCCCGAGCCGGGCGGACTTACCACGCGTGAAGTATTCCCGATCATTCGCGGGCTTTGTGCAGCAAAACAAATTGTCGGATTCGAACTCGTTGAACTGAATCCGCTGGTAGATCCCGGCTATACATCGGCACAGAACGCCAATCGAATTCTCGCGGAATGCCTGACCGGTATCGCGATGCGCAAGAAGGGCATCACCGATCCGAAATACCTGAGCCCGCTGACGACCGAACACGGCCACGATAATTGAGAAATTTTCTCCTTCTAATATGTTGGTTGCCCATCGCTGTTATTGCGGACGACGCGCCGCGGGCACGTGACCTCGGCATTCCTTTCGACGGTACGCCGGGACCGCTGAACGCGATTACCGACGTTTCAGGAGTAACAGTCGGCCATTCCACGGTTATCGAGGACTACGAGAATGGCAGCGCTGCGCGCACCGGCGTCACCGCGATTCTGCCGCGAGGCAAAGAGTCGATAATGCTGCCGGTTTTCGGCGGGACCGCCGTGCTGAACGGCGCCGGCGAAATGACCGGTACGATCTGGGTGGAAGCGTCCGGCTTTCTCGAAGGCCCGGTGATGATCACGACTACGCAAAGTGTCGGCATGGTATTCGAGGAAACCATAAAGTGGCGGGTCAATCATGCCGACCGCGACGTGACGGGTTACGCCTGGTCCGATCCTGTGGTGGCGGAAACCTGGGGCGGACGGCTCAATGACGAGGACGGCTTCCATGTCAGGCCGGAACACGTTGTCGAAGCCATCGAAACAGCGAAATCCGGCCCGGTCGCGGAGGGCAATGTCGGCGGCGGTACCGGCATGGTCTGCTACCAGTTCAAATGCGGCATCGGCACAGCATCCCGTGTCGTTGCAACGGTAGATGGCGAATTCACAGTCGGCGTACTGGTGCAGGCGAATTACGGCTGGCGGGATATTCTGCAGATCGCCGGCGCACCGGTGGGCAGGGAGATACCGGTTGCGAAGGTTGCCGATATCAGGCCGCCGATGGACGACGAAATGGGTTCGATCATTGTCGTCATTGCCACCGATGCGCCACTCCTGCCGCATCAGCTGAAGCGCGTTGCCACCCGCGCCGGCTTAGGGATAGCTCGTGTCGGAGGTATGGCGAGCAACGGTTCCGGCGATATATTCATCGCATTCTCGACGGCAAATCCGCAGGAACTGCGGGCGGGGACAAACCTGTCGGTCAGGATGCTCGGCAATGAACACGTGACGCCGGTGTTTTCGGGTGCTGTCCTCGCGACGGAAGAAGCTATCGTCAACGCGCTGGTTGCGGCACGGACGATGACCGGCTTCGAGGGCAGGACTATCGAGGCAATTGATCACGAAGCACTTAGGTCTGCGTTGCGCAAGTATAATCGTCTCCAGGGATCCGAATAAGAACGCTTAACGATGGATAACACCGGAGCCGTACTCGTCACGCTGGTCATCTACAACGGCATATTGATCGGCGTTGGACTTTGGGCGCGGCGACGTAACGAGAACGTTGAAGATTTTTTTCTCGCGGGCCGCGGCCTCGGACCATGGGTCGCAGCAATTAGCGCATCCGCCAGTTCTTCATCGGCGTGGACATTGCTGGGTGTCAGCGGTGCTGCATATGCTTGGGGCCTGCCCGCACTGTGGTTGTTCCCGGCTACAGTCGGTGGTTTTGTCCTGAACTGGGCGTGGGTTGCGCCGCGATTGCAGCGCCTCGCAAAAGAAGAGGGTGCTGTTACGCTGAGTGAAGTCATTGCGCCGGCGAACATTGGCGAAATGCGGCAGCTCATTCTTCGAGCGGCGGCACTCATCATCGTTTTCTGCTTTTCCTTTTATATTGCGTCTCAATTCGAGGCGGCAGGCAAGGCCTTCGAGTCCGTATTCGGCCTTTCGAAACAGACCAGCATTCTCGTTGGCGCCGGCATCGTGCTTGCGTATACGATGCTGGGAGGCTTCTGGGCGGTGAGTGTGACCGATACACTCCAGGGGCTGCTGATGGTTGTGGCCGCGATCGTGCTGCCGGCATCAGCGTTGATCGCGGTTGGAGGATTCGGCCCGTTGATCGGTGGCCTGGCGGAGCTCGGCAACACCGGATCCCCCATCGGTAACGGCGCGCTCGGCGGATTCACGAGCCTGTTCTTTGTACTCGGACTTTTCGGCATCGGTATCGGTTATCCAGGTCAGCCACATGTCGTGAACCGTTTCATGGCATTGAAAGATGAAAAAAGCCTCAGTCAGGGTCGCATCATTGCGCTGACCTGGGCGGTACTCGTTTATTCCGGCATGTTGTTGTTGGGCCTCAGTGCACGGCTGTTGTTCCCGGATCTGGGTGATGCGGAGCAGGTACTCTTCAGAGCCGCCGGTATTTTGTTGCCGCCGGTGATTGCCGGTGTGATGCTTGCGGCAGTTTTGTCCGCGATCATGTCAACGGCGGACAGTCAATTGCTGGTCGCGTCGTCTGCGATTTCTTACGACTGGCACCTCGAATCACCGCGAGCAAGCGCCGGGCTAACCGGCACCCGAACCACGTTCGTCGTCGTTCTGATGCTGGCGACAATCCTCGCGCTGGTCTGGCAGGCGGATATTTTCTCCCGCGTATTGTTCGCATGGTCTGCGGCGGGTTCGGCATTCGGGCCGATCCTGATCATGCGCCTGCTTGGCCGGTCCGTCTCGGAACGCAGCACGCTCATCGCCATGCTGACGGGATTCGGCCTGACGGTCGCCATCTCCTGGTTGCCGGACATGCCTGGCGACTTTGCCGAGCGCATCCTGCCGTTCGTTGCCGCCATTTCAATTGCTTTCATCGGCAGTCGAAATTAATTCGGCGTTAGTCGGTGGTTATTGCGCTACGGATTTCGCTTATTTTCGACTTGAAATACTGAGCGATATCATCGGCAATCATGATGTTGGTCGGTATCAGGATCAATGTGATCATCGTGGCAAACAGGATGCCGAAGCCGAGCGAAACTGCCATCGGCACCAGAAACTGAGCCGACGACGACTGATCCATCAGCAACGGCAATAGTCCAAAGAAAGTGGTAAGCGATGTCAGCAGTACCGGGCGGAACCTGACAACGCCAGCACGTTCGACAGCAGACAACAGATCCTCGCCGGCATTGCGATGACGCTGATTGATAAAGTCGACGAGGATGAGGCTGTCGTTGATTACAACCCCGGTCAGGGCCATCAGGCCGAGTATGCTAAGAATCGTCAGCGTTATGCCCATAATCCAGTGCCCGATGATCGCACCGATGATGCCGAACGGGATCACCGACATGACCAATACCGGTTGTACATAGGACTTCAGCGGCAGTGCCAGCATGCAATAAATCGCAAACAACACAATGACAATACCGAACTGCAAACTACCGAATGTTTCCGCCTGCCGTGCCTGCTCGCCTTCCATTATGTATGAGATTGACGGATATTTAGCCAATAGTGTGTCGACGTAATTCCGCAGATCAGCAAGCAGCACAACCATGTTCGTATTTTCCTTGTCGACGTCGGCCGTGACGTTGAGCACGCGATAGCCGTCAATACGGGTAATCTGCGACGGACCGCGGCCCGGCTTGATGGTGGCCACATTGGCAAGGGGAATCAGGCGTCCGTTCGGTGCGGCGATCAGCATTTCGTTCAAGGAGGCAATGGTTCGTCGCTCACTGATCGGGAAACGCACCAGCACACGAATGTCGTCGCGCCCGCGCTGGATGCGTTGTGCCTGTAACCCCTTGAATGCCTGACCGACCTGGTTCACGATCTCGTTTCGCGTAAGTCCAACCAGGTAGCCTTGCGGGCTCAATTCAATTTGCAGTTCTTCCTTGCCGTCCGACAGGCTGTCGGCAATCTCGAAAACGCCCGGGTAAGTGGCCAGGTGTTTCTTCACTTCTTCACCGACTGCATTAAGGGTCTCAAGCGAATTTCCACTGAACTGGAAGTTTATTGGATCACCAGCACGGAAGAATGAGGCACGGAAATTGATGCTTTCTGCACCGGGAATCGGTCCGGTCAGGCGTCGCCATTCGTTGTTCATTTCTGTTACGGAAAAATCGATCGTACGGTATTGTCGCGGCACCGTTTCCATCTGTACGCGTGCAAGGTGTGATCCATTACTGCGGCCCGCGGAGCCCACGCTCGACAGAATATTGACGATCATGCTTTTGCCGGTTTCCGGGTCGGTATATTTTTCCTGGAGCTGGTTCGCCGCTGCCACCAGTTTTTCAGCGTGGCGACTCGTTACCTCAAAGGGCGTACCCACCGGCATAGTAAGTGATGCAGTTGCCGTTTCTCCGGCCAGGCGCTCGAACATGACGAAGCGAGTCCAGCCGCTCGCGATCAGCATGATGAGGACAATCAGAACCCCGGAGAATGCCGCGACTGTCGAATAGCGGTTACGCAAACAGAACTTCAGCGCTGGTTCGTAATACCTGAGAATGTTTTTCTCGAAGCCGTCTGCGAATCGGCTTTGCCACGCCTGAAACCCGGTTGCTTCGTGGTCATGCTCGTGTAGCTGGATATGTTTCAGATGTGCCGGAAGAATCAGCTTTGACTCGATGAGTGAAAACATGAGTACCGGAATCACAACGGCAGGGATGGGCGCGAAAATCTGTCCCATGCGACCTTCTAT
>SMWE01000074.1 GCA_004357475.1 Gammaproteobacteria bacterium | reverse complement strand
TTCAGGCCATTGATGAAGTGCAGCATGGACTTGTTGGCGACCTTTCTGGCGCGCTCGTAGCGGCGCAGGATCGGCAAATCGCCCGGATGTTCGCCAGCGGCCAAAGCCTCGGCAATCACGGCCGCGAGGACCCTGGCGTCCACCAAACCCAGGTTTGCACCCTGCCCCGCCAACGGGTGCACAGCGTGTGCGGCGTCACCCACAAGCGCAAGACCATCCAGCACGTAGCGATCGGCGTGCTGCGATTTCAACGGGAACGAACCGCGCGGGCCGGATGCCGACAGATTGCCAAGAACACTGTCCGTCGCATCGGTCAACAATGCTGCCATCTGATCCTCCGCTACATTCGACAACTCCTCCGCCTGCTGCGGTGTCGTGGTCCATACCGTCGACACACGACCGTCGCGGAGCGGCAGCAAGGCGACGGGGCCGTTTGCGAGGAATCGCTGCCAAGCGGTGTTTCGATGACTGGATTCGGGTTGCAAGTGTGTGACGAAGGCTGTCTGTGGAAATTGCCATGACCTGACGTTTATGCCGGCGCTGTTTCTGACAAAAGAAGCAGCACCGTCCGCACCTATCAAAAGCTCCGGGGCCATTGTCTCGCCATTACCATATTCAACGACATATCGTTCTGCGCATTTTTGCACCGACCTGATGGGCGTTTCAAAATTGATCGAGACATTGGCCGCGCCGAGAAGCGACAGCAACGCGTCCTGAATCAGGATATTCTCGACAATGAATCCGAGCTGCGGCACTGCAAAATCGGCCGCGTCAAACCGAAGTGTTTCCGGTCCCTCGACGCTACCCGACGCATCCCAGACTTTCATATCGCGATACGGGCACACCCGCGTTTCGGCAATGCTGTCCCAGGCTCCAAGCCGGGCCAGCAGCGACGCTGTTCCCGAGGCGATTGCAGAGACGCGCAGGGACACGTCCTGGCCTGGTGAGAATGATGGCCTTTTGCCGGCATCGACCACCGTGATTCTCAATTGATCATTCGCGTCGCCCTGCAGAAGCGCCAGGGCGACGGTCAGCCCCACCATGCCGCCGCCGGCGATAAGAATGTCGAATTCGCGATTCATACCAGCGGTACCCCCCGTGACAGACGTGGCAATCGACCAGCCAGGCCCATGGTGTGTTTCGCAAATATCTTGCGAACACCCGGAATCACGTCGAAGGCGAGCATGCCAAGATTACGCAGCACCGGCACCGGTGGGCGTTGGTCGCCAAACAAACGAACGATGCCATCGGTAAAACGCACGAGATTTTTCTGATCACTGCGCCGCCACTCCGCATAGTTTTCGAGTATTGCCGCACCGCCACAGTCGAGCGACGCTTCCTCGGTGTCGCGCGCATCAGCGATGCAGTCGCACAGGGCGGCAACATCACGCATCCCCAGGTTAAATCCCTGGGCGGCAACAGGGTGCAGCCCGTGTGCCGCATTACCGACGACGACACTGCGTTGCGCAATCAGGCCATTCGCTTTGGTCAGTGACAAGGGATAAGCGGCACGTTTTCCGACTTTGGAAAATCTGCCGAGCCGATACCCGAATGTATCTTGCAAGCAGTGCGTAAACTCCTCGTCCGATAACGCCAGCAATCCCTGCGCACTGGCCGGTGGCAACATCCAGACGAATGCCGCACGTTCATCAGCGATGGGCAGCATCGCAATCGGCCCGGTGTCCGTAAATCTCTCGTAAGCGCAATTGCCAGGAGCTTTCTCCGGCAACACATTGCCAACCACCGCCCACTGTTCGTAGTCGACCCGCGAGGCACTGATGCCAATCATGTCCCGAACATCTGAATTGGCGCCGTCGGCCGCGACCAGCAATTTGCATGTCAATTGTCGTGGTCCACCTGGCTCCTCGATGGTGGCCACTACTTCATCAGAAGCAACCGCGACCGCGCAGATTTTTGCCGGGCACGAGAGATCGAGCCCATCGACGCCTGAAAGCGACGATTGCAGTACCTGACCCAACACGCGATTAATCACGACGTAGCCCAGCGCTTCCACTTTTTGTTCACTCGCATTGATGTGGGCGAAGCCGAAGCGACCCTTGTCCGAGATATGAATGTTTTTAATCGGTGTAGATGCGGCAACGATTTCGGGCCACAACCCCATTGCCTCGAAAGTGCGCTGACTGCTGCGCGACAACGCAGTTGACCGATCGTCGAAACTCGGTTGCTGTTGTGCGCTGCGTGCAACTGCTTCAATGATGGCCACGCGAAGTTTCAGCGGCGCAAGTGCAAGTCCGAGACTCGTACCGATCATGCCGCCACCGGCAATGATGATATCGTAGTCCGTTTCCATCACTTGATTCATGATCAGGCGGCCATCAGTTTTTCGACCGCGGCCGGATCCTTGGCCAGACCTTTGCTGAGTACATCCGGTCCGCTGTTGGTGACAACGACATCGTCCTCGATGCGCACACCAATGTTGCGCCACCTGGCAGGCACTTTACGGCTCGCCGGAATGTAAATACCTGGTTCAACCGTCATGACCATGCCGGATTCCAGGAATCGCCATTCATCACCAACCTTGTAATCGCCGACGTCGTGCACATCCATGCCAATCCAGTGTCCCGTTCGATGCATGAAGTATTCGCGATAGGCCCCGTCCCTGATCAATTTCGGCAACGTGCCATCCAGCAAACCGATCTTTTTCAGGCCTTTTGTAATGATGCGAACCGCTGCATCGTGCGGATCATTCCAGTGATTGCCTTTGCAGGTCTTTTCAATGGCAGCGAGCTGTGCCTCGAGGACGATTTCGTAGACGGCGTGTTGTTCGGGAGAAAAGCGGCCATTGACCGGTATTGTTCTTGTAATGTCGGAGGCATAGTAGTCGTACTCACAACCGGCATCGATCAGCAACAGGTCACCGTCTGCGAGTTGAGCATTGTTGTCGACGTAATGTAGCGTGCAGGCATTGGCCCCGGTGCCGACAATGGGTGTATAGGACCAGGATGCGTCATGCCGGCGGAATTCGTGCATGTATTCAGCTTCGACTTCGTACTCGTACATTCCCGGTGCGACACAGGCTATCGCGCGCCGGTGGGCGCCGACCGCAATTTTCACGGCCTTGCGCATGGCGGAAATCTCTGCCCTGCTCTTATATAAGCGCATGTCGTGCAATAAGTGATCGAGCGCGATGAATTCGTGGGGCGTATGACTGCCGGATGCTTCACGCGAACGGAGCGCTTTTACCCATTCGGCAATCCGCTGGTCGAATTCTGCATAAGCACCCATCGTGTAAAACACGCGATTTCGCGACTCGATTACGCCTGGCAATATGTCGTCGATATCATCGATGGGAAACGCGTCGTCGGCGGCGAAAGCCTCGACTGCACCATCCACGCCCGCCCTCGATCCGTGCCACAGTTCCTGCCTGGTGTCACGGTCTCTGCAAAACAGGATGTACTCGCCGTTGTCACGTCCCGGGGCCAGCACCGCGACCGCGTCCGGCTCGGCGAAACCGCTCAGATAGTAAAAATCACTATCCTGGCGAAAGCGGTACTCGACATCGCGACTGCGAATCCTGACCGGCGCACTCGGCAATATGGCGATACCGTCCTCACCCACCATCCGCATGAGTGTCTTGCGCCGCCTGGCAAATTCCTTTCTGTTCATCACTTATTACAGGGGGAATGCGGCGCAGACCCCTAGTGCAGCATCGCTGATTCAATTCGCGGTGCCGTCGAAGCCGGGCCCCGAAATTCCGCCAGCTCTTCGTACGTAAGCTGCGCAGCAACTCGTAAATACTCGACCAACTCCGAAAAAGCATCGTCGTCCTCTTCTGCCTCGGCTTCGTCGCCGGCGGTCCCCCGTGTAATTTCGAGCATATCCTTGATTATGTCGGATAACGGTTCACCGGCCAGGCGCTCGCGGAGCTGGTCACCGTGGGTCTCGGAAACCAGTCCATGCAGGAAGCCTTCGCACCACTGACCCATCGCTTCCGCGCGCACCTGCACGGAATCATCATCGTCCGGCAACAGCAGCATGAAATCTGATTGCCGTTCGGCCAGTTGCTGCCAGGTCGCCGTACAAAGTGCATTGAGCAACGCCTCGCATTCAGTGCGCAACGTATTGCCGGGATCAGTACCTGCAAGCACCTGCGCCAACCAACGGGACGCGCCGTCAGCCCCGGCCAGCGCCAGGCGGCTGCAGAGCAGGCCATGCGCCTGCCCGGCGTTCCAGGTCGAGCCGCACCGGCGCAGCGCCGCATCCAGCTCATGGTGATCGATTGTCAGTCCCATCATCGTCCGTTTATTCAGATTCCATGCCGGGCCGGCCGGAATGATCCCACGTAATGCACCGGGTGGCCACGCAAATGGCCACATACGCCCTTTGGCGATTGATTCTCTCCGTTGGCGCATCTATATTGCCCAAATGGCCGATGATGTAAATGTAACGTTTGAGCACGAACTAAAGCGACTTGAGAAGCGTGTGGATGCTCTGGTTCAGGTGTGCGACCAGCTTCAGGATGAGAATCGCTCCCTGAAGCAGAGGCAGGACACGCTGACCGCCGAACGTGCAACTTTGCTGCAAAAAAACGAGCAGGTGCGCACCCGTGTCGAAGCGATGATCGGGCGATTGAAAGCAATGGAGCAGGGAGGTTAGGCAGAAGGAAAATCTACTGCCGGGGCAATGCCCATGACCTTACGCGCCATATTTTTTGCAAGTCACTTGTTAGTACAATTCATTAATTCTGCTCCTCGTGGGCAGGACCTGTGACGGAGTAGCCGTAATGAAAGATATGTATGCCCACGTCAGCGTGCGGATTCTCGAAAAGGAATACCAGGTTTCCTGCCCTGCAAGCGAACGGACTGACCTCCTGGATTCTGCCGAAGCGCTAAACGTGAAAATGCGGGAAATCAGGGATAGCGGCAAAGTCGTGGGTCTTGATCGCATTGCGGTAATGGCAGCGCTGAATATGGCGAACGAATTGCTGCACGCCAAGGCCAGAGACGAAGCTTTGGAGGGCAATGTTGGCAATCGCCTCAAAATTCTCTGCGAACGTGTCGAATCAGTGCTCGGCAATAGTCGGCAATTGGACCTGTAACACTGTAACCAGAACGCGACTTTAGGTAAGCTACACCTCTGGCGTCTCCTGCAGTGTTCGACACTGACCCGGATACCTTTCGACCCTAAATTTTTACCTCGGGGCCGTGCACTGTCGGCACTATTTGAGCAAAACCACTTCGGTGGATAGCCTGTTGGTGCCACGGCTGACCCCACCTGTTGCTCCGGTTCGAGAGCGACGGTCGGTGACGGCACAGGCGGGAGACGTCTTCTCACACTGGCTGGTCCAACAAGATGCTTCGATGTCAAAAGCGCAATCGCCAGTAGTATTCGCTCACCATCGTCGTGCACAAAACGCGTTGCGAAATGATGCGCGTGCCGCGCGAGCCGGACTCAGCTCAGACGAAAGAGAGAAAGCATCGCTAAAAATCACAGACACTGTCATTCGATCTTCCTGGTTTCGCCGCAGCAAATTCGTTGCCTGTTACTTGCCGATGCCGGACGAGGTCGACACCTGGCTGCTGATTAAACGCGCATGGCGGATGAAAAAGCGCATTTTTGCGCCCATTATCGAAAAAAACTTTACAATGCAGTTTTGCGAGTTAACCACCGAAAGCAAGCTTGTTTTCGATCAGTATGGTCTTCTCGAGCCGCAGGACGGCGAAATTATCGCGCCCCGGGCGTTGGATCTTGTGATAACACCCATGGTTGCATTTGATGACAACGGCAACCGACTTGGCATGGGTGGTGGCTACTTCGATCGCACGTTTTCTTTCCTGAGAAACCGGCAATTCCTGTTTCACCCCAAGCTCATTGGCCTGGCGTTTTCTTGTCAACAAGTAGATAAAATTGCGCCAAACCCTTGGGATATACGGGTTTTCTGCGTCATTGACGAAACAAGCTGCAGCAACTCCGGCAAATTGGCTGCGAATACGCGCAACGCTCTTTGATTTGCCAAACTCGCTTTAAAGAGAATTCTTCTTTCCTTGTGCGTGTTGGAACACCGCCGTCTTTTTGCCATTTGCAGCAAACTTTTTCGCAAATTTGCGACACTTTTTGCTCAGGTGAAAAACCGGCCGGTTGCAAAACTGAAATTCCAGTCTTTTTGTCGTGGAACCTGGCCGATAAACACAATTTCAAAAATGTTAACGACGTCACTTGACTTGCTGGATTTTTCGGTTCCGTTGTATATACTCAACGCCGGGTACCCGACACGGAGAAATTTATGGCTACCAAAAAGAAGTCTCGTAAAAAAGCTTCCAAGCGCAAAGTCGTGAAGAAGCGTAAAGTAACGCGAAAGAAGGCGAAGCGAAAAGTCGCTAAGCGCCGTGCTACGAAGAAAAAAGCAACAAAGCGTAAGACGAAGAAGAAAGCTGCTAAGCGCAAGACGAAGAAAAAAGCAGCTAAGAGAAAAACCAAGAAGAAGGCTAAAAAGAAAGCCAAGCGCAAAGCCAAGAAAAAGGCCAAGCGTAAGGCGAAGAAGCGGCCGGCCAAACGGAAAGCGAAGAAAAAAGCTTCCAAGGCGGGTGGCGGATAATCTGGGCTGGAAATCTGGAAGAACGGTAGCCCAGCCGCTGAAAAACGGGTCGACCGACAGCAGTCAGGGTTTACCAGGCCTTCTTCCGAAACAAGAAACATGCCCGCATTTGCGGGCATGTTTCGTTTCGGCATCGTTTAAAATCGAGAGTTAATTCGTGGCGAAGATTCTGACGACCGGCTAAGCTCACATCCCGGAAATATCCGAAGTGCTAAAAAACTCGTTTGACGCATGGATCAAGATCAGAAAAAGCTCATTGCTGCCAAAGCCTCACTGGAGTACATCGAGAACGGCATTGTCCTGGGCGTTGGTAGCGGATCGACGGTCAACCATCTCATCGACATTCTGCCATCTGTGCGGGACAAAATTGAGCACGTGGTTTCCAGCTCCGGCGCCACCTCGGAATTGCTCAAACAGCGAGGGTTCGAAGTTTCGATGCTGAACGCTGTTGGTGATGTGGACCTCTACATCGACGGCGCGGACGAGGCCACCAAGCATCGGCAGTTAATCAAGGGTGGCGGAGGCGCACTGACCCGGGAGAAGATTCTCGCAGGTGCGTCCCGGCAATTTGTTTGCATCATCGATGATTCCAAGCAGGTCGGTATGCTTGGCACGTTTCCTCTACCGATCGAGGTCATCCCGATGGCCCAATCCTACGTTGCCCGCAAGCTGGTGAGAATGGGCGGTCAGCCGGTTTGGCGTGAGAAATTCGTGACCGACAACGGTAACCATATTCTGGACATCCATAATCTTCTGATCACCAATCCCATGGAGGTGGAAACCCGTATCAATCAGATCCCAGGCATTGTTACTGTGGGTTTGTTTGCGCACCGGCCGGCGGATATATTGATTGTGGGGGACGAGTCAGGGGTTAGGACGCTGACTGCTTAAGCGACCTGCCCATTCAAAAAAATTTGCAGGAGCCCTTCCTAAGCGGGCGAAAAATCAATAAAGGCCACCCTGAAGGTGACCTTCCTAATAATGGTTGGGAGACAAGGATTCGAACCTTGGTTGGCGGAGTCAGAGTCCGCAGTCCTACCGCTAGACGATCTCCCAAGTTCCGGGGACAGTTACCTTAATTCGCCACGCGATTACCTGGTAACAAGCGTCAGAGCTCGAATTAAGGAAACTGTCCCCTGATGCAGACTAACGCTTCGAGTACTGCGTCGCCCGACGTGCTTTGTGGAGGCCCACTTTCTTGCGTTCGACTTCGCGGGCGTCGCGTGTCACGAAGCCTGCCTTCCTGAGCGCAGGTCGGAGTGACTCGTCGTATTGCATCAATGCGCGTGTCAGTCCGTGGCGGATTGCGCCAGCCTGACCGGTTGTTCCGCCGCCCTTCACAGAAACCGTGATATCGAACTTATCAGTCAGATTCAGCAGCTCAAGCGGCTGACGCACAATCATTCTGGCAGTCTGCCGGGCGAAAAAAAGATCCAGCGGACGTTTATTGACTTGGATTTTGCCGGCACCGGGCTTCATATAAACCCTCGCGGTTGAGGTTTTGCGGCGTCCGGTTCCGTAGAAACTTGCTTCGGTCATTATTTTACCTCAGTCCTGGCGCATAACGCGCTTAAGATTTTATGTCCAGTGGTATCGGCTGCTGTGCCTGGTGATCGTGTTCAGGACCTGCAAATACCCGCAGTTTTGAGAACATCTTCCGGCCCAGCGGATTGCGTGGCAGCATGCCTTTTACCGCATACTGCAGCACCCGCTCCGGCGCCTCGCTCATCAATTTTTCCAACGAAATCGATTTCAGGTTGCCAATATATCCGGTGTAGCGATGATACATCTTGTCTTTCATCTTGTTGCCAGTAACGCGAATCTTGTCAGCATTGACGACAACAATGTAGTCGCCGGTATCGACATGCGGCGTATATTCCGGCTTGTGCTTGCCGCGCAACCGTCTGGCAATCTCCGAGGACAGGCGCCCCAGGGTCTTGCCCGTGGCGTCAACCAGGTACCAGTCGCGGCGTACTTCTTCCGGTTTGGCAGAAAACGTCTTCATGATCTCTAATTCCAGTAGATTTTGGGGACAGTTTACTGATTTCCGTCTTTGCCGCAATTACGCCCCTATGACGAGGTGGAGATCAGTAAACTGGCCGGGGCGCAGCCCCGGCGAAAGGCGCGGAATTTTACTCGACAGCCTGCCGCAATGCAAACAATGTCAGTCAATAATGGCCAAAAATCACGACTTAATCTCGCGTCTTTTTTTCCTTTTTTATCAATAGTTTAAAAATGTGGCCCTGACCGGTCCGGCGGGCGGGCGGGCGGCGCATTCAGCGCCGTCGGGCGTGGATCACTGAATCGCGGTTATAATCAGGCCGATGGAAAAGCGACAATTAAGCCCTTTCGATCGATTCCTGGCCGGAATCGATGGCGCTATGCGCGCTGCTGCTGCCGCGCCAATACGCGCATCAAGACCAAATCCGGCCACCGGCGTGCCCGAAGCGACCTTGTCCGCTGATGAGAAATCGCATGCAGCGGGATTAATGCGGGTCAATCATACCGGAGAGATCGCCGCACAGGGCCTCTACCAGGGCCACGCGGCGGTTGTCCGCGACCCCGGGATCGAGCAGCAGATGCAAGAAGCGGCCGACGAGGAACTCGACCACCTTGGCTGGTGCGAGGAGCGCCTCGCCGAACTGGGTTCAGGTCCGAGCAAATTGCGCCTGCTCTGGTATGCAGGCGCCTGGATGATGGGGGCTGTCAGCGGTGTCCTGGGTGACAGATGGTCGCTGGGTTTTATCGAGGAAACCGAGCGACAGGTCGCGGAACACCTGACCGGACACCTTGAGCGTCTGCCCGAGAATGACGCGAAAAGTCGCGCCATCGTGGCTCAGATGCGAGACGAGGAGGAACGGCATGGCGCGAATGCCAGGGAGGCCGGCGCGGCGGAATTACCGGCACCGGTCCGCGGCCTGATGCGGCTGACGGCGAAAGTGATGACCGGCACGGCGTACTGGATCTGACACCGCTGGTTATAGAGGAATTGTTTAAATATAACCTTTCCGGGATTGGTATCGACGATATTTTCAAGAGATATTACGGACTTAGCTTGCTCTTCGGAGCGGACTGTATTAAAAGATTGGGCGCAGCGTCTTTGAGGACCACCCTATGCAAACTACAGCGAAGACTTTAAGTGACGTTCCGGCGATTAACCGTTTTTTAAGCTACTGCCGGGTACGCACTGTTCCATCAAAAACGGTCATGATTCATGCCGGTGATTTACCCGATGTTCTCTATTACATCGTCGATGGCTCTGTCGAGGTGATGATCGAGGACGAAGACGGCAATGAGATGGTGCTCGCCTACCTGAACAAGGGACAGTTCTTCGGCGAGATGGGTCTTTTCTACGAACAACCGACGCGAAGCGCCTGGGTGCGCACGCGTACCGAATGCGAAATTGCCGAAATGACCTATCCGCGATTCCGTCAGATTGCGAGCGAAAGTCCCGGGCTGGTCTTCGAACTTGCAACGCAGCTTGCGACGAGACTGGATCGTACCAACCGCAAGCTCGGCGACCTGGCCTTCGTCGATGTAACCGGTCGCGTTGCGCACGCAATCATGGACCTGTGTAACGAGCCGGACGCGATGACTCATCCGGATGGCATGCAGATCAAAGTCAGCCGCCAGGAATTGAGTCGACTGGTCGGTTGTTCGCGTGAAATGGCGGGGCGGGTCCTGAAGGTGCTCGAAGAACAGGGTCTCGTTTCAGCCAGTGGCAAGACGATTGTCGTCTACGGAGCCAGGCCAAACAGAAAAATATAGCCGGCACACGCCCCAGCGAGCGATTTAGATCATTCGCACGCTTCACTTTTGATCACCCGGTGGCCGGGCTCCTACGACACATTTGCGGACGTTCAATCTTCGCGCTAGCTCACAGCCGCGGTAATTTCCGCTTTCAATTCCGCGATAGTGGCGGCGTAGTTGTCGCTGCCGAATATTGCCGAGCCGGCTACAAATGTGTCGGCACCTGCCGCGGCGATGTCACCGATATTGCTGACCTTCACGCCGCCATCGATTTCGAGGCGAATCTCGTGACCGCTGTCGCCAATCATTTCCCTCGCCTGTCGCAATTTTGCCAATGACGATTCGATAAATTCCTGGCCGCCGAAGCCCGGATTGACAGACATGATCAGCACCATGTCGAGCTCCCAGATAACGTGTTCCAGCCAGGTCAGTGGCGTCGCCGGGTTGAAAACGAGGCCGGGCTTGCAGCCATGCTCGCGGATGAGACTAATGGTCCGGTGCACATGGCGGCTGGCCTCCGGATGAAACGTAATGTAGCTGGCGCCGGCCTTGGCAAAGTCGGGAATGATGCGGTCCACGGGATCGACCATCAGATGCACATCGATAGGCGCCGTAATTCCGTGATTGCGCAACGCCTCGCAAATTAATGGGCCGATGGTCAGGTTCGGTACAAAATGATTGTCCATGACATCGAAATGCACGATGTCCGCGCCGGCATCAAGGACGGCGTTAACGTCGTCGCCTAAGCGGGCAAAGTCGGCGGAGAGGATGGATGGGGCAATCAGTGTGTCCACAGGCGGGCATCCTTTTTGGTTACCGGCAAACTCTAACGAAAATCCAGCTTGAATTCACGAATCGATTCTAGCGCGGTCATCGAATGCCGCGGCGTGCCTTGAGCAACTCATAAGCGCCTCTCACTTCGCGCGTCCGCCGTTCCGCCTCCGCCAACACCGCCGCATCCGGATTGGCCGACACCAGTTTGTCGGGGTGATTCTTGTTCATGAGCCGCCGGTACGCTTTCTTGATTTCATCATTGCTGGACGACCTGTCGATGCCGAGGGCGACGTAAGCATCGTTGACGCGCTTGCCGTCGGCGGCGCCTGCGACCGATCTGCGAAAACCGCGCTGGGCACGAAGCATCGCTTCCAACTGTGCCAGCTCGACCCGTCCGATATCGAGTTCCTTGCAAATCGTCCAGATTGTCGCGCGCTCAGTTTGCTGTAGCGACGATTTTGACAAAGCGACTTCCATCAGCAGGCGAACAAACAGCCCGCGCATATCTGCGCGACGCGCACTCTGGCCACGCATGCTTCGTAGCGTGGAAATCAGTGGATAGGACACCTCTTTACCGCGCTCAAACCAGTTGATGGCCCTGCGTATTTCCGTCGGCCCAAGACCAAGCCGATGCATGAGCGCCCTGGCTGCCCTGATCTCATCTTCCGTTACCCGGCCATCAACCTTCGCGAGATGGCCCATGATCTCGAACAGGGCGCGCAGGTACTGCTGCGGCAGTTGCTCCAGTCGCGCAGCAGAAACATCGGGACCGAAGCGTGTGAATCGATCAGCGAATCCGCGATCAAACAGGTGGCCGACCAACAGGCCGATGATCGCCATCCAGGGGTGGCCTATGGCCAGGCCACCAAGTGTCCCGATGACCTTACCCCAGTAAGGCATGCGGCACTGCCCGGAATAGATTCGTTTGTTCCATCCGGCCATGCTAACCGCAGCTGCAGCGTATTCCCATTACTGCTACTTGCTACGCCGACATCGAACCGCCATCATCCGCTTCAACGACGCTTCCAATAATACGCATGAGTACTTCCGACACCTTGTTCGAATCGACCGTCGCCGGGCTGGACCGAATCTACCGCGGCAAGGTGCGCGATATATACAGCGTTGACGATGACCACTTGCTGATCGTGACAACGGATCGTCTTTCAGCCTATGACGTTGTGATGCCCGACCCGGTTCCGGGTAAAGGCCAGGTACTGACCAGGATCTCGAATTTCTGGTTCAAAATGATGGAAGACCTCATTCCCAATCACCTTACGGACCGCAAGCTGAATTCGATAATCGACGATAATGAGTCGCGGCAATCGCTCGAGCAGCGCGCCATCGTCACACGACGGCTGCGGCCATTACCGATCGAGGCTGTTGTGCGCGGCTACCTCATCGGATCCGGCTGGCGTGACTACCAGCGAACCGGACAAGTTTGCGGCATTGATTTGCCTCCAGGACTTGAACAGGCGGGCAAACTACCGCAGACCTTGTTCACACCCGCCACTAAAGCCGATGCGGGTGATCACGATGAAAACATCAGCTTCGAGGCCCTGCAGCAGATGATCGGCGATGATCTCGCGGAACAGGTGCGGGCGGTTTCCATTCAAATTTATGAACGCGCGGCAGAATACGCGCTTGGCAGAGGCATCATCATTGCCGATACCAAGTTTGAATTCGGACAGGATGACCAGGGGCGTCTTTATATTATTGATGAAATCCTGACACCCGATTCATCGCGGTTCTGGCCGCTAAGCGACTACCGGACCGGCATCAGTCCGCCGAGTTTTGACAAACAGTTTGTCCGCGACTACCTGGAGACACTGGACTGGGATAAGACAGCACCCGGGCCCCGGTTGCCGCCAGAGATCATACAACAAACCGGAGACAAGTATCGGGAAGTGTTGCATATCCTTACCGCGTAAATTAATCCCGTTCGCGGCTGTAGGAGCGGCTGCCAGCCAATGTACAATGTCGGCATTACCGCCTTCCATATGCTTTACAGGCACCTGAAATTTGATCGCTAATCCGCAAATGCTCCTTGACAAGATTGTCTGGGGAAACCATCTGATGAAAGCGGGCCCGATCGGCGTCGTTATCGCCACCGTGCTGCGCTATTTGTACGCGATGCTGCGCGATTTCTTTTCCGGTCAGCTCACGATGCGAGCGATGAGCCTGGTTTACACGACATTGCTCTCGATTGTTCCGCTGCTCGCATTCAGTTTTGCGATTCTTAAGGGGTTCGGCGTTTTCAATCAGCTCGAACCGTATCTCACTGGCGTACTCGCACCTCTCGGCGCACAAGGGGAGCAGATCACAAAGCAGATCCTTGCGCTGGTCGACAACGTGAGGGGATCCGTACTGGGCGGCGTTGGACTGGCGTTTTTTCTCTACACCGCGATCAGCATGGTGCAAAAGGTCGAAGAGAGCTTTAACTACGTGTGGTATGTATCGAAGCCGCGCAGTTTCGCCCGCCGCTTTACCGAGAACCTTGTCGTGTTGCTGGTCGGGCCAATGGCCATGGTGACGGCGATCGGCATGATCACGACGATCCAGAGCAACACGGTCGTTCAGTACCTGCTCAACAACGATGCCCTCGGACCGATATTCGTGGTAGCCGGAAAGTTTGTTCCCTACCTGCTGATCTCCGGTGTGTTTACGTTCCTGTACATGTTCATGCCCAACACCAAAGTCAACTTCAGGTCTGCGCTGGTCGGCGGCGTTGTCGGGGGCTTCATGTGGGCAGCGATGGGCGCGATATTCACGACCTTTATCGTTTATGCGACGCGCACTCAGCAGATTTACGCGGGCTTCGCTGTTGCGATCACGGCGCTGATCTGGGTGTACCTGAACTGGCTTGTCTTGCTGATCGGCGCGCAACTCGCTTTCTATCATCAGCGCCCGGCGTTTTTGCGCATCGGCCGCCAGGAACCCAGGCTTTCCAATTCAATGCGCGAGCGGATTGCGCTCGACATCATGTTCCTGGCTGGCCAGGCATTTCGTACACCTGGCCGGTCCATTACGTCGAGCGAGCTCAGCAGCAAGCTCTGCATTCCCGCGATAGCGCTGACACCGATTGCCGGCGCACTCGAAGCGGCCGGTCTGTTGTTGACGACCGAGAAAGAAGAATTAATGCCTGGCCGCGAAATGTCGCGTATCAGCCTGCAGGAAATTCTAGACGTGGTCAGAATGAAAGGCGAAACCGGTTCTCACCGGGATCCGAACTGGTCGGAAACCATTAACGCATTGGGCGCGGAACTTGATTCCGCGGTCGCGAAGACGATCGCTGATCGTACGTTATCCGACCTGCTGGACAAATTTGACGAAAAACAGGATTGAACAGAGGGCGGCGTCTCAGGTACCGGCGATAGTCATCGCCTCCACCAGCAAAGAGCCGCAACGAATCCCGCTACGCGAATCCTGATCGTTACCGATGGCTGCAATTCGCTGGTAAAGGTCTTTCAAATTGCCCGCGATGGTAACCTCGTGCACCGGGTGTGAGATTTCGCTATTCTCTATCCAGAAACCAACCGCACCACGTGAATAGTCACCCGTTACGCTGTTCACGCCCTGACCAATAAGCTCTTGCACCAGCAAACCACGGCCCATGGATTTGATGAGAGACTCCATGTCATCGGTGCTGCCTGGCACCAGTAGATTGTGGGCGCCGCCGGCATTGGCCGTTGTCTGCAGCCCAAGACGCCGGGCGGAATAAGAGCCCAGGATATAGCCCTGCAACACACCATCTACTACAAGTTCCCGGTCGTGCGTGGCAACGCCTTCTGCATCGTACGGTGAGCTGGCCATCGCCTTGGGAATGTGCGGCCGTTCCTGTATTTGCACAAAGTCCGGAAAGATCTTTTTGCCAGCCGCGTTGAGCAGGAATGACGATCGGCGGTACTGGGCACCGCCGGATATTGCGCCGATTGCATGGCCAATAAATCCACGGGCAACCTCCGGCGCAAACAATACTGGCGCCCGCTCAGTCTTGATCTTGCGCGAACCGAGTCTTTGCACAGTGCGCCGTGCCGCAGTCCTGCCAATCTCCTCCGGCGTTTCAAGGTCGCCGGCGTCTCGAGTGGAGCTGTACCAGTAGTCACGCTCCATGTCGCCATTTGACTCACCGATGACAACGCAACTGATGCTGTGGCTGGTGGTCGGATATCCCGCGAGAAATCCGTGAGTGTTTCCGTAGGCCCTGACTCCACTGCTCGAAGATACCGTCGCGCCCTCGGAGTTCGTTACCCGGCTATCGAATGACCTCGCTGCGTCTTCGCATTCGATAGCGATGCGAATCGCATCGGCCGATTGAAGATCCCATTCGTGCATCAGGTCAAGATCCGGAATTTTGCTCGCCATTAATTCTTTATCGGCGAGACCGGAGTGCTCGTCCGCCTCGGTATAATTTGCAAACGAGCACGCCTTGACCACGGCTTCACGCAGCGCGGCCGGACTAAAATCGGACGTACTCGCGCTGCCCTTTTTTTGTTCCTTGTACACCGTGACACCGACGCCACGGTCGTTGGTGTATTCAAGGCTTTCCACGCTGCCGAGACGCGCAGTCGCGCTCAGACCAATGTCGTGACTTGCAGCAGCCTCCGCCTGATCAACGCCCTGCTCCCTGGCTTCGTTCAAAACAAGCGAAACGATGTCTTCAAGTTCTTTTTGATCCAGGGTACTGCGCCCTCCCGGCGCATTCATCTGGCGTCCGTCCCCTTCCCGATCAGTGTTCGAATTGTCATTTTCTTGCAGACTCCAGGTTCATCCGATGCGCATGATACTATGCCGCAAAGAGCCTGTGTCATCCTTACACCTTTTATGCCCTTATCAAAGCCCAGCAAAAGCGCCCGAAAACGCGAATACCTGGCTTTGCAATCTTTGGGCGAGCAACTGATCGGTCTGAGCACCGAGCAACTGGCAAGTATCTCGCTGGATGATCAACTCCTGGAGGCCGTGCAAACAGCAAAAAGCATGAAAGCCCACGGTGCGTTGCGGCGGCAAAAGCAACTCATTGGCAAACTGATGCGGGAAGTCGATCCGCAACCTATTCGCACCGCACTGGACTCTTTCGGCCATCATGACATGCTGGCAAAGGAAGTTTTTCGTGAATCAGAGCACTGGCGCAATCGTATCGCAGCAGAGGGCTCGGCTGCCCTCGCGGACTTTTTCGCATTGATCGGCGGTGAGAATCGTGAATTGCAGAAACTGTCGAAAGCTTACGAAGCTACCGAAAATGACAAGGTCCGTCGCTTGATTCGACGCAAAATTTTCTCCGAAATTCACAAAGAAGTTGCCTCGGGGATGCAAAATACGTCTCACTGATTATAGAATCATCACTATTGTCACCAGGCTGCGCGCACATGGATGCATTGGTTGGAATTATCATGGGGTCCCAGTCGGACTGGGAAACCATGCAGCACGCGAGCGAAACGCTCGAATCACTGGGAATCGCGCATGAAGTGAAGGTTATTTCAGCACATCGCACGCCCGACCTTTTGCAAGAGTACGCTGAGTCGGCAATTGACCGCGGTTTGCAGGTCGTTATCGCAGGAGCCGGCGGCGCGGCCCACCTGCCGGGTATGACTGCCGCCAAAACGCGCTTGCCGGTACTCGGAGTGCCGATCGAATCGAAGGCGCTCAAAGGCATGGATTCACTCCTGTCTATTGTGCAAATGCCGGCCGGTGTGCCCGTCGGCAGCATGGCAATCGGCAAAGCAGGCGCAATCAACGCCGCGTTGCTGGCGGCCGCCATACTTGCAACGCACGATGACGAACTGGCTGTGGCTCTGGATGCCTATCGAAAGGAGCAGACCGACACTGTGTTAGCGAACGGCGATCCTCGCCGCTAGTGCGCACGACTGCATAGTCTTCACCTCACATTCAATGAAAAGGATAGGCATCATCGGGGCTGGTCAGCTGGGCCAGATGCTGGGCTTCGCGGGGCAGAATCTCGATGTCGAGTTTGTCTTCCTGGATCCATCGCCTGATCCTCCTGCCTCAGTTGTTGGGCCCGTGCTCAGGCTGCCATTCGACAGTGACGAGGGACTCCGTCAACTGGCCAGTGATGCGGATGTCGTCACTTACGAATTCGAAAACGTTTCGGTAAGCGCGATCGAACGCGTTTGCGCCGACACGATTGTATATCCGCCCCTGGACGCCTTACGAATTTCACAGGACAGGCTGAGCGAAAAACAATTATTCGAATCCCTGCAAATCCCCGTACCGCCGTACCGTACTATCGATTCGGCACAGGATCTTCGCAACGCTGCAAACGACATCGGACTGCCGCTCGTGTTGAAAACCCGACGGCTCGGTTACGACGGCAAAGGTCAGGCGGTTGTTCGGGATGAGGCTGATCTCTCAGATGCGCTGACAGCACTCGGCGGCAGTAACCTGATTGCAGAGCAATGGGTTCCATTCGATTGCGAGGTTTCCGCGATATGCGTGCGTAACGTGCGTGGAGACGTGTTGGTATATCCACTGATCGAGAATCAGCACCGCGACGGAATCCTCATCATCTCGAGAGCCCCGGCCGAGGCAAATGGTCTTGCCGCACTGGCAACCCGGCACTTGAGACAGATGCTTGCCCATTTCGACTACGTCGGTGTGCTGACCATCGAATTCTTTGTTGCCGGCGACCAATTGCTCGCCAACGAGTTCGCGCCGCGGGTACACAATTCCGGCCACTGGACGATTGAAGGCGCCAGGACCAGCCAGTTCGAAAACCACCTCCGGGCCATTCTGGACCTGCCGCTTGGTGACGTATCCCCGGTCGGCCACGCCGCAATGCTCAACCTGATCGGCTCAATGCCGCCCAAAAACCTGGACTTGGGCAGCGATACCATCTTTTTGCACGATTATGGTAAGCGCCCCCGGCCCGGCAGGAAACTCGGGCACATAACGGTGGTTGCAAGCGACCCGGCAGATCGGGACCGGACAGTTACACGCCTCAGTGAGATATTGGTCGCACAAGCAAACCCGACCGGCATCGCGGATTGCATTGACCTGTCAGGCTAATATGTGGGTAAACTAAGGGGGTCAGCCCGCAAAACAACCCTTTAAAGGCCAGCAGCCAGCCCAGCTCCGCGATGTCCTACCTCCAGCACTTCAATCTTACCCAGCAGCCGTTCAACCTTACGCCAGACCCGGAATTCGTGTACTGGAGTAAGCAGCATGCACGCGCCAAAGCCTATATGGAATCGACCATCTGGCTGGCCGACGGATTCGTCGTCATCACCGGCGAAATCGGCTCGGGAAAAACCACGCTGCTGCAGACTTTTCTAAACGAGCTTGAGGACGATGTCGTGTACGCCGTCGTTTCCCAGACTCAGCTCACGCCAACGCAGTTTTTACAGGCTGTCCTGACGGAGTTTGGATTCAAGCCGTTCAAGAAACGCAAAGTCGAATTGCTCGACATGCTGAACATGTTTCTGATCGAACAATACGCTAACGGCAAGAAAGTCCTGCTAATCGTTGACGAGGCACAGAACCTCGGCAAGAAGGTGCTAGAGGAAATTCGTCTGCTTTCCGGTATCGAAACACAAAAGGAAAAAGTGTTGCGGATTATCCTTGCCGGACAACCCGAGTTGAAAAATACGCTGGACAGCCCTCGCCTGAAGCAACTCGTGCAGCGGGTGCGTCTGCGCTTTCATATTGAGTCACTCAACCGTCGTGAAATGCGCGAGTACATCGAACACCGATTGTCCATTGCCGGCAGAGAAGAGCCAGGCCCGTTCACTGAAAATGCGTATCCCAAAATCTTCCTGTATTCGGGCGGTATTCCGCGCCTGATCAATACACTTTGCGATACCGCAATGCTGTGTGCATTTGCGGATGAAAAGAAATCAATTGATGAAGACGACGTGATATCTGCCGTAGAGGAACTGAACTGGAAGGAACACGAATCTGCGACGGGCCGATATCGTGAGCTGCCAAAAATCGTACTAAAAGTTCCGAAAATCTCTTACCTGACAAAAATCGAAGTGCACAGCAAGAGCAAAATTCTTTCCGAACACTTTTTTGGCCCCGGAAAAGTCATTGTAGGTCGCGCACCGGATAATGAGCTTTATATCAAAAGCAAATTCGTGAGCCGTCGCCACGCGCAAATCACCAATACTGAATTCGGGTGCACGATCGAGGATCTAAACAGCACTAATGGTATTTCCATTGACAACAGGCGCGTGAAAAAGTATCTGCTGCGTGACGGTGATGTTGTAAAAGTCGGTATGCACCGACTTGTGTATACCGACCTTCGCGAAGTCGACAAACGTGATATCAAGGAATCCGTGGTAAGCGAGAAACAGGCATTGTAGGAGGGGCTTCAGCGCCGAATATATTCGGATTTATTCGCCGGCTCGCCGCTCCTACGGGAGATCCTGACTGTGGTTTGATCGCCTGTCATGGTCGCGATGGTCGCGACGCTTCAGTAACACCACAAGCCCTGCAACCAGGCAACTTACGCCCACGACGAAACAAATTGTCGGCCAGTACCAATGATTCAGATACATTGAGGCTGCCAGCGACACTGCCCCGGACAGCAAATAGAAATACGGCAGACTTTCGTAGATTGGTTTGGACACCCACATGATGTGTCACTTTCCTGTCTGACCCGAGCTGATTGTCGCTGGCCAGTGGACATTAGTCCAGTCAGGACGCTATTACAAAGGGTGCCTCTGGTTGCCTGACATGCCCCATGACAGGTGAACAGGGTTGCCCTTGACTTAGGCCGTGCCGCCAACGGTTAATTCGTCGATACGAAGTGTGGGTTGCCCGACACCTACGGGTACTGACTGGCCATCCTTGCCGCAGGTGCCAACACCGCGATCGAGTTCCAGGTCATTGCCAACCATCGAGATTCGACCGAGCACTTCAGGGCCGTCGCCAATCAACATCGCACCTTTGACCGGCGTGGTCACCTTGCCCTTCTCGATCAGGTAAGCCTCGTTGGCTGAAAACACGAACTTTCCGGAAGTGATATCGACCTGGCCGCCACCGAAACCCGGCGCATAGAGCCCTTTGTCAACAGACTCAATAATCTCCTGCGGATCGTGAGGCCCGGCCAGCATATAGGTGTTAGTCATCCGCGGCATGGGAATGTGGGCGAATGACTCTCTTCGTCCGTTCCCGGTCGGTGCCACACCCATCAGCCGCGCATTGAGTTTGTCCTGCATGTAACCCTTCAGGATGCCTTCCTCAATGAGAACGTTGTATTGACCGGGTGTGCCCTCGTCGTCCACGGCCAGCGATCCGCGCCGGTTCTGCAGCGTGCCATCATCAACGATCGTACAGACTGGCGACGCGACCCGCTGCCCCACACGTCCGGTGAACGCAGACGTTCCTTTGCGATTGAAGTCTCCTTCAAGTCCGTGGCCAACCGCTTCGTGCAGCAGGATGCCCGGCCATCCGTTACCCAGTACGACCGGCATCGCACCCGCCGGCGCTGGCACCGCGTCAAGCAGCAGAACTGCCTGGCGAACAGCCTCCCGCGCCAAATCCATGGCCCGATCATTATCGAGAAAATAATTCAGGTCTGCCCTGGCCCCGCCGCCTGCATAACCTTGTTCACGCCGGCCATTGTCTTCGACGATGACACTGACGTTGAGCCGCACAAGCGGCCGTATGTCTGCCGCCAGGGTGCCATCGATGCTGGCGATCAGGACCAGGTCCTGGCTACTGCTCAAACTCACGATCACCTGCTCGATTCGCTGGTCGAGCTTGCGGGTCTCGCGATCGATCTCGCTTACCAGGGCTTTTTTTTGTTCGTCGCTAATACTGGCGATCGGATCGATCGCCGGATAAATATTGTGTACCTGGCTGCGCGGCGTCACCTTCACGGCCTTCGACTGGCCCTGCCGCGATATTGCGCGCGCAGCTCGCGCTGCCTGTTCCAGCGCGGGAAGCATCAGTTCGTCGGAGTATGCAAAACCTGTCTTTTCGCCACTCACGGCACGCACGCCGACACCCTGCTCGAGACTAAAACAGGCGTCCTTCAATATCCCGTCTTCGACGGTCCAGGACTCGTGGCGGCTGACCTGAAAATACAGGTCCGCAGCATCAACGTCCGGCAGGTTGATCGAGCCGAGGGCCTGACTGAGGTGCCGCTCCTCCAGGCCTGCTGGCGCGAGCACTCTCGACATCACCGTTTCGACCGCGTTGTCGTTTTCTGCTTGCTTACTCAAATCTATCCCGTCCTTATCAAATCCTGCGGTGCTCCAGCACCGGAAATTCTACTCGTAGTTTACCCGGCAATGCGGGGTCGATGTCAGCATCGACGATGCCATCACCGGTCTCCAGTTCCGTGATTACCTGCCCCCAGGGATCGATAATTACCGAATGTCCAAAAGTCGTCCGGCCGCTCGGATGAGATCCGTGCTGCGCGGCCGCAATCACGTACGCGAGGTTCTCAATGGCACGAGCCCGTAACAACGGGTGCCAGTGTGCTTCGCCAGTCTCCGCCGTAAACGCCGCGGGTATGCTGAAAACGGTTGCCCCGTCGTCAACCAGGCGGCGATAGTGTTCCGGAAAACGCAGATCGTAACAAATTGACAGCCCCAGTTGCCCCAGAGGTGATGGAACAACGACGAGGTCGTGCCCGAAATCCATGGTGGCTGACTCGCGGTAGCGCTCATCCCGGCCAGGCAAGTTCACGTCGAACAGGTGTCTCTTGCGATAGATGGGACTGGCCCTGCCGTCATTGTCGTAGACAATCGATGCACCATAGCATTTTCCGTCTTGCGGCGATTTTAATGGCACGCTGCCGGCCACCACCCAAAGTTTGTAACGCCTTGCTGCATCAGCGAGGTACTCCTGGATCGGGCCGCTACCGGGATCCTCGGCATGTGCCAGTTTGTCTTCATCCCGCGCTCCCATAAGGGCAAGGTTTTCCGGCAGGAATGCGATCGACACGCCCCGCGACGTTGCAGCCGCAAGCAAGTTGTCAATAATCTGCAGATTTTGTTGCACATCTGCGCCACTGTTCATCTGAATAGCAGCAGCGCGAACCAAACCGGAAGCACTCAATCGATTACTCCGTGGCCTCGATACAGCCTGCCAGGCTGCTGGATATTTCGAAGTGGGCAGCATCGGCCAGGCTAATTGTGGGATCGTCCCATGATCCTTCAATCGCGTAATAAACCTGGGTCATTCCCTGCAACGGCTTCTTGAATATCTGCGAGAAGATCAGCAATGCTGCGGCAACCTGCGGACCGGCGACTACCAGGCCCGCGAGCGGCAGAGTGTTGCCGAAATTGGCGCTGACGATCGCGGTCTGACTGTAATCCCTGGCGTCAAGACCGGCACGCCCGACGATGCCGACATCAGCCGCGGGGCTCGTTAAGGTCAGGTCACAGGTAAATGCCTCCCCGTTAACCAGGCGGAAATTCCCGGTGATCTCGTCAAAAGCAAAGCCGGATTCAAAAACGTCGCTGAAATCAAGGGACAGCCGTCGTGGCAACGCGACGACACTCATCAGGCCGAAGACCCGGCCTGCCCCGGGTTCAACGTCTTCAAGCTGTCCATCCCCCAGCCGTGCCTGCACGCTGCCATTCAGGAATTTCATGAAATCTTGCCTCGGACCACCAGCCCAGCTCACGTTCACATCCACTTCAAGGTTATCGCCAACGATTCCCGGCTGATAGTTCAGGCGCCGCATCGTTTGTTCGATATTCGTACTGCGCAATTTCGCATCGATAAATGTTCGCTGGCCAGACTCTTCGTAGATGTCGACAACCCAGCCCGCTCTGCCTGCGAGCGTAAAGGATTCATCCACGGTCGACAGATTGCCAGATTCCAGGCCGTTTTCGGTTCGCTGCAGATCGATTTCCAGTTGGCCGAAGAATCGATCACCCAGTGCAAAGTCCCGTGCCCTGATACGGATTTCAGGCAGCGTGCGCGGATCCATCGCAATTTCAGCCGCTGCTGTTGCTTCGTCGCTGCCGGGCAGCAACAGCCGCTCCATATCGACAGTTAGCGGTCTCTCACCGGCGAAGTCATACGGGACCGTAATGATGCCCTCTGCCTGCTCGCCACTGATTTCTATGACCCAGTCCGATCCACTACGATCTACTCTTACACGGTGGTTGGTCAGTTGCTGGCCAACGACGAACAGGTTATCGATGGTCAAATCGATCGTACGCACCCGGTCGCCAAAACCAGTCTCCCGTTCGTCATGTCGTGCAAATGCCAGCCAGTCGTGTACGCGCACCTCGGTGGTCTGCCCTACGATATGCAGTCCGCGCCCCTCGGGCGGTTCCGGATAATCGCCACCGACGGCCAGCACGCCGCGGTCGAAATCCCAGCCGTCCTGCTTTTTCAGGAACCGCGCATTCCACATGAGTTTGCCGGCAAGAGTGCCTGCGCTATCGATCCGGTTCTCCTCCGGAAACTCGATGCTCATCGTCAGCGGCAGCACCTCATCCGCAGCCTTGCCAAGTGGCGCGGGGACTTCAAGCCCGAAACCGCGCAGATCAGACTCAACAATTATCTGCATGACCCCCGGCGTTTCCGCTTGCGTGTTAGGGAAACGAATGTTTGCGTGATAGTCCATACGGCCACTTGCGAAATCCCCCAGCGGCAATCCAAGCTCGTTGACGAGCGCCTCAACCGTGGTGCTGCCGCTGGCATCAAGCAGGACACTGTGAGGGGACAGGGGATCATTGCTGCGTGTCAGTTCGATGTCGACCGGGTTTCCAAGAAAGCGGCCGAACAAAGATTCGGCACTTATGCGGTCTCTTGCGACTGAAACAATGCCATTGAGCTCCGTGATCGGCGGTGCAAACCCGGCGATGCGAACTGAACCATCGCTGCTTCGGATACGGGCGGAGAAGCTGTAATTAAGTTTATCCTGGACAGGGTAGCTGACGGACAGATCAATTGACGCATCGCCACTAACTTCAACATTCTCAAGCTGGCCACCAAGAACCTCGTCAATCGGACTGTTCGCGCCGAAACTTCGCAACGATTCAAGCGTACCGGTCGCAAATGCCTCGATTTCAACGACGGGATTGCGCAAGTCCGCAATGACGACCTGTGCATTTTCGACACTGGTGCCGAGGATATCGACCAGGTTTCTGTTGGAGGTCAACCGCATGTTGTCAACGACTACATCAACATAGCTGAACTCGGGCGCAGGCCAGTTTTCGGAATAACGCAGAACAAAATCTTCGAATTCGGCCGACACGTGAAACGATCCGTCGCCGTCGTCGAAAGGAAACCTGTCTAGCGATCCATTCAGGCGCAATGAGCCTCGTCTTACAATGCCGGATACAGCCGCCATCTGGAGCCACTCGCCGATTGGCGTGCCCAGCATGCTGACTGGCAGATAGCGGCGAATGGCGCCGACATCGTTAATACTCCAGTCGCTCTGGACGTCAACAAACGGGGCATCGCCATTGGCCGGCACACTGATCTGCAAGCTGGTCTGACTATCGAAGTCTGCGTTGCGAAAACGAATGCTATCGGACAGCAGGATAATGCCGCTGCTATTACGGCGCCAGATGATCGTGCCCATGGCATCGTCAAAGGATATTGGCTCAGCGAGGATTGGACCGGTATCCACCTGCAACTCGGTCGAATCAATTTCGATGCGGCCGCCGTTACGATCTGCGCGAATGCGGCCGTTGAATCCGCGTATTCCCGGCCGTTCATCGTTTGCTGCAAATCCTGCGGATTGCAGGTCGGCCGAGATATTGAATTCCGGCTCCTCAGACTCGAGGTCAGTCAGATCGATACTCAGGTTCCGCAATACGCCGGTCGCCTGAATATCGGCAAGCATCGATCTCTGTGCATCTGGTATCCACACGTTCACGTATTTCAAATCGTTGAGGTCGAGGAAAGAAGCAGTTGCGCGCAGGCCCTTCAGAGCACCGTTTTCATCCGCCATGACGCGGAGCTGCAGCGATGATTGCGGCCAGTCACCATCCACCGTCATCAGGCGAAACTGGTTCGCGGCCAGCAGGAATCCGTTCAGTTCCGAGGAGTATTCGATGCTGCCCTGCAGTCCGAATGCCGCTGTTGCCGGTCCGTCACGCGGATGGAGATCGGAGACGACAAGATTTACCATAGCACGTTGCACTTCGCCTGACACATAGTCGAGCCATAAGCTGACGTCAGCGGTTCCGGAATCTATTTCCGGCATGCCGACCGGCTGCAGCCGCGACCAGCCGGCAATATTCAACGAATTACCTTCTGCAAATAATCGCCACACGGACTGCCCGGAATTCACCGCCAGCTTATTCACGCTTATCTCGAGGCTATCGCCAAATTCATCCTGGAGGTCGATGTTCGCTTCGACCTCAACCTGATCCGCATCGCGCAGGATCGCCATCGACCTGATGGTAAACAGCACGACCTGACCCGATCCGGGATGTTCGTATTCGACCTGGATATCCTCTCCAATGAACTCGACTGAGCCACCGTTCTGCGCGGAATCATCCCGGGGGCCAAAGACATCGTCGATCGGCAACCCCTGCAGCAGCCATGTGCCGGTCTCATCTTGCCGCAGATCGATTTTCGTGTCCCGGATCACGATGCGATCGACCACGAACTCGCGGTCGGTTAACAGGCGCAACAAACCGACACCGATAATAACCTCGTCCGCGGACAACAGAACTTCCGCTGTACCGGGGCGGATCAGTTTCGCATCGAAAAAACTCAATTCCGGTCCGCTGAGGCGCCAGCGTGCATTCATGCCGGAAAACTCAACTTGCATCCCGATCGCCGCGCCGGCCCAGGCTTTTATTTCGTCCTGGTACTCCGGCAACCTCGGCAACATGAGCCTGAAGATGCCAACAGCTACTGCAAGCACGATCACCAGCGCCGCACCGATATAGGCCAGGTACTTGATCAGTTTTTGCAGTAGTTTTTTCATCTCGCTTTTGCGTCGCTGCCGGGCAGCTGCCAACGGTATCAGATCAGGATCACGTCGAACTGATCCTGCAGATAGAGCGCTTCAGGCTGCAGCCTGATTGCCTTGCCGGTCTGCTCTTCAATCTCGGCAAGACCCCTGGCTTCCTCGTCCAGCAGGAGGTCAATCACCTCCTGGTGCGCCAGCACAAGAATCTTGTCGAAGTCGAATTGCCGGTGCTGGCGAATGATCTCACGGAAAATCTCGAAACAGACCGTTTCCGCGGTCATCAGGAAGCCGCGACCATCACAGCTCGCGCAATCCTCACACAGAACGTGCTGCAAGCTTTCCCGCGTACGCTTGCGCGTCATCTCGACCAGGCCCAATGGCGACACCGGCATGATCTGATGCTTTGCGTGATCGCGTGTCATAGACTGTTCGAGCGCCTGCATCACGCGAGTCCGGTGCTCCTCTACCTCCATGTCGATAAAGTCGATGATGACGATGCCGCCGAGATTTCTTAGACGCAATTGCCTCGCAATGGCTACTGCGGCCTCGAGGTTGGTCCTGTAAATGGTCTCCTCGAGGTTGCGATGACCGACGAAGGCGCCGGTATTGACGTCGATGGTGGTCATCGCCTCGGTCTGATCAAAAATGATATATCCACCTGATTTCAAAGAAATACTTCGCTCAAGAGCCTTCCTGATCTCGTCTTCGGTGCCGTGCAGGTCGAAGATGGGCCGGCGCCGCTTGTAGAGCTCCAGCATCGGCTCGATTTCGGGCAGGAAACTTTGTGCGAACGCCTTCATCTTTTCGAAGTCGGTCTGCGAATCCACGAGGATTCGCTCCACGTCGCTCGTGACCAGGTCACGCAGCACCCGGATCGGCAGCGGCAAGTCCTCGTGTATCAGGGTTTTTACCTTACCTTCCCTGCACTGAACCTGAACGACTGCCCACAACTTGCGCAGGAACGCGAGATCCGCCCGCAATGCGTCCCGGCTCATGCCCTCGGCAACCGTACGCACGATGACACCGCCGGTTTGCTCGTCGCTGTCGAGCATGCCCTCGACTTCCTCGCGCAGCCGCAAGCGCTCATCTTCGTCTTCAATCCGCGCAGACACGCCGACGCTGCTGCCGGTCGGCAGAAATACCAGGAATCTCGATGGCAGCGTGATGAAGGTGGTCAGGCGTGCGCCCTTGTTGCCCAACGGGTCCTTGACGACCTGTACGAGGACCTCCTCACCTTCCCGAATCAGTTCGCGGATGTCCGGCACCGCGGCTTCCCCGTTGCTCTCCGCCAATCCGTTGCCACGTGCAAGATCCGAAGCATGCAGAAATGCCGTGCGCGCCAGCCCGATATCCACGAAGGCCGCCTGCATGCCAGGCAAGACGCGTGAAACCTTTCCTTTATATATGTTGCTGATCAGGCCCCGCCGGGATGCCCGCTCGATGGTGACCTCCTGCAGGATGCCGTTTTCCAGCAGCGCCGCACGAACCTCCCGAGGGGTCACATTGACGAGGATTTCCTCTTTTCGCGATTCGTCTGTCATGTCTTGCCTGTCATCGATGATCCGGCCTGGCTGGCAGATCGATGCCGGCCCGGCGCAGCAAGTTCGCGGTTTCAAATACCGGCAAGCCAACGACCCCCGTATAGCTGCCGTTGATGGAGCTTACAAAAATGCCTCCCAGGCCCTGCACGGCATAAGCACCGGCTTTGCCGGCCGGTTCACCACTTTGCCAGTAAGCTTCGGCTTCGTCAGGATGGATTTCGCGAAACTGCACCTCTGTCCGTGATACCGCAGTCTCAAGCTCGCCATGCGCCACTACGGCAACGCCCGTCAGCACCCGGTGCGTGCGGCCGGACAGGCTCGCCAGCATATTCAGCGCCTCTTCCTTTGACCCTGGTTTGCCAAAAACACGGTCATCGAGGATCACGACAGTATCGGCGCCCAGCACTGGCACCTGGTGGCCACCTGAATCGAACGCAGTACGCGCCTTGGTAGTCGCGAGGCGCAAAACCATGTCTGACACCGATTCACCCGGCACCGCTGATTCGTCAATCGCAACACCCTCGTAACTGAAATTCAGGCCCAGTGCGCTCAACAACTCCCGGCGACGAGGTGATGACGAAGCGAGATGCAGGACCGGCTTGCTCATGACCGGTGATACGGATGCCCGGTTGTCAAAGACCACGCCCTGTAAAGTTGTTCTGCAAATAATACACGTGCGAGTCCGTGGGGCAGGGTCAGGCGTGACATTGACCAGCGCAGATCAGCGCGACGCATGCAATCTTCGGAATGGCCGTCAGGCCCGCCAATCACGAAAGTGAGATCCCGCCCGTCGCTTTGCCAATCATCCAGCCAGCTGGAAAACTCCCGGCTGGAAAACTCCTTGCCGCGTTCATCAAGTACAACGACGTATTCTGACGCCTTTATCTTCGCAAGAACCTTATGTCCTTCCGTAATCCTGGCGGTCCCTGCGCTGCGATTCTTCGTGCGCCGCGCAGTCGCAACGAGATCCAGGCGAAACTGCCACTGCCGCGGCAATCGCTGCGAATAGTTTTCGAACGCGAAGTCGACCCAGGACGGCTGGCGATCACCCACGGCTATCAGGCGAATGTGCATATATCACATTAGCTGTCGATAGCAGCAAGGCCTTTGACAGGGCTCAGTAACCAAAGTTTCTCCAGGTTATAGAAGTCCCTCACGCGCGGCAGCATTACATGCACCAGCGCATCCTGCAGATCCAGTAGCACCCATTCACTGCCTTCTTCGCCTTCGATGCCGTTCGGACGATGACCCGCCTTGCGCGCTTTTTCTGCAACGGCATCTGCCAGGGCTTTCACGTGGCGATTGGAAGTCCCACTCGCCACTATCATGTAGTCAGTGACGGTTGTGAGCTCGCGCACATCCAGCTTGACGATGTCCTTCGCTTTGACATCTTCCAGTGCAGCAACGACCAGGTCGCACAATTGTTTGCTATTCATTCACTCACCGTTATAAACCAAAATTCTCTTAATCACGTTCACCGCTTGCCGCTGCCCGATAGCACCCGCTCTGCTCAATAACATTGCGCACGGCATCCGGCATCAGGAAGCGTGGATCCCTCCCTGCCGCGACGAGTTCGCGAATCTCCGATGACGAAATCTCGAGTTGAGTAACGTCATGTATGTAAATGTGTCCCGACTTTGCCTGGTGCATGTCGCCGATGCGGTGTGTACCACGATCGGCGAGCAACTCACCGAGCGGGCCCATATCCGGTGCACGCCATCCTGGACGATGTGCAATCACTATGTGTGCAAGCTGGAGAATTTCCCGCCACTGGTACCACTTGGGCAGACCAAGAAATGCATCCATACCGATTATCAGCGCCAGTGAGCGCAGCGGAAATTCGCCGCGCAACGTGATCAGTGTATCTACGGAGTACGACGGTCCCTCGCGCCTAAGCTCCCGGTCATCGACCACAAAGCCGTGTTGTCCTTCCGTCGCCACCTGCACCATTTGCAGCCGCAATTCTGCACCCGCAACCGGTGATCCGCGGTGCGGCGGACTGCCGCAGGGCATGATCCTGACCTCGTCAAAGCGTAATGCCTGCAACATTTCGAACGCGGTACGCAAATGACCATAGTGAATGGGATCAAAAGTGCCGCCAAAAATTCCCATCGGGCCCATATCAGCCAGCCCTTTTCATGCTGCCCGTCGCCAGACCGAGAACGATTTGCGTCGCCAGCTGCCAGGGATCGGCGCGCAACTGACCTTTTGCCGCAGCATCAGCCCGCGCGCCAAGCTGAATAAGTTTATAAAAATCTGCCGCCCGGTGCCTGCCGATACAGGCGCGAACGAGACCTTGCCGGTTTTGCCAGACGCCCGCTTCGCGTAAGCCGGTACTGAGATCAACACCTGACTGGATGCTGTCGGCCAGGCGGGCAAGGGTACGAAGTTCCCTGGTCAGCGCCCACATGACGATCACCGGTTCAAGGCCTTCCGTGCGGATGCCAGCCAGAATACGCACAGCGCGTGCAGCATCGCCAGCAACCGCAGCATCGACCAGCTTATATACGTCGAAGCGGCTCGAGTCCGCTACTGCGGCGTCCACATCAAGCGCACTGATAGGGCCCTCGCCGTGCAGCAATCTTAATTTTTCAATTTCCTGTTGTGCCGCCAGTAAATTACCTTCGACCCGATCGGCGATTAACTGAACAGCATCACGATCCGGTTGTAGTCCGGCGTTTTTCATTCGCGCGTCAATCCACGCCGGCAATTCCCGCAGCCCAACTGGCCAGACTTGCATATATCCGCCGGCACCCTCCAGCGCTTTCGCCCATTTTGATGCCGCGGCACTGCGATCAAGTTTGGGCGCACTCACAACAAAAAGCAGATCATCGCGTGCCTGTTCGGTCATCTCGACAATCGTGGCGCCACCGTTGAGACCCGGTTTCCCGGTTGGCAATCGCAGTTCGACGATGCGTTTCTCGGCAAATAATGAAAGGTTGGCGGCGGCGCCTCGCAGGTCCGCCCAGTCAAAATCGGTCGTGGCAATGTAAAGCTCACGGGATCCGAAACCCTGTTGACGTGCTTTCGCGCGTATGACGTCGAGCGCTTCCTGCACCAGCAGGGGCTCATCACCAGCAACCAGATAGCAGGGCAACAGGGAATTTTTCAGGTGCGCGTTAAGCTGATTCGCAGAGATTTTCACGCAGGCAACGGAGAATTAATTGGCATCAGATCATACATGTCGCGCAGCACAGGTCACAGGGATTCAAGGGGTCTCTTGCAACTGGTCCAGCGCGACCGATTCGCCCTCCAGCAACACGGGAATGCCGTCGTTGATCGGGTACAGGGTCTTGCCGTCGTCGGTGACCAGCGCCTCTGTGAGGTTCTCCGCAACGGCGCCACCATCATGATTGAGGAGTTTGCCAGCATCAATCGCCGCATTGACTGATTTGAGCACATCCGGGCGCGCGAGCGACAGACCCTTGTGCGTTACCGGGCAACACAATATTGACAGCAGTTTCTTGTCCATTGAGACCTCTGAGCAAACCCTTTAGATACAATACCTTGCGAGTTGTTTTGTTATGTTATACTATTCTATTATTCGGGACACTGTGCGATTGCCGCTGCCAGCGAGCCGGTCGCTATTGCCCGACTCCCGAGCATAACGGCAAGCATAGATGGATAACAGTTCTTCCGAAAAAGGTGGCATATTCGATCACGCAGCGATCGCGTTGTCAGGCCTGTGCTTTGTCCACTGTTTGCTGCTGCCCATCATTATCGTGGCCCTGCCGCTGCTCGGCCAGTTCAGTGAAACGCACTTTCACGCACAACTGCTGATTGTCGTCGTGCCGGTCAGCCTGTTTGCGTTCGCGCTTGGGTTCAGGCGCCACGCAAACCAAGCAATCATAGCGGGAGGCATTGCCGGTATTTCACTATTGTTTATCGGCGGCACCGTTGCTCATGCCAACTTTGGGCCCCTCGCCGACAGCCTGCTGACGATGGCCGGCTCGATCGTTCTCGCAACGTCGCACTACTACAATAACCGCCTGACGCGGCACGTCCCTGCTATCTAATTCCTCAGCTGCGTAAGCAGATCTTCGCGACCATGTCGCGCCGCCAGTTCATTTACGTCGTCCCTGTTCTCTGGCAGTGGCCGCCAGCGCGCATTTTCATGCAGGCAACGCGCAATCAGTTTCAATGCCTCGTCATCCTTTTTCCACTCTAGCAGAAGGGCCAGGTAATCCTGCGCAAAAAAGAGTGCCGGGTCTGCGGATTCCCATTTCAGCATTTCGTGAAAAAACCACTGGTACGCTTCCTCGACGACTGCTTCGTTTTCCAGCCATTGCCGGATATGCGCGAACCCTCCCTGACGATTGCCGCGGCTGATAAATCCATAGGCATGGTTGGCGACTTTCTGCCTTTCATGGTCGAGGTCCCGGGCAAGATCGTCGGTAGTGGGCTCAACCGGATCCGGGATATCCACCAGAACCGCCACTTTGTTCGCGTATAGCACCGCCCCGGTCATCGTAAAAAGCAAAACGATCTGGTAGCTCGTCGCCAGGTCGATCAGGAAAAGCGGCACACCGGCCATATACAGCCCGGCGAACACGCAGGACATCGCGATGAGGACGATCGGTACGGCGAAATAAGCCGCACCGCAGGCACGAACCATGCGCAATATTGCCGCCGGGTTGAGACTTTCGGCCGGCGAGTGCGTGATGGCGAGGACTGCCATTGATGCAGGCACGACCACCATCAACGCAACACCAATCAGCATGACACCCAACAGCGATATAATGGGCACGAGCAGGATTCCTGCCCATACGGCAATAGCAATAAGAACAACAGGTGCCAGACTCCAGAAGTTGTCGGCCGGGTTAAACATTGCCATATCGGGCGCAGGCGCTGACCTGTTGTTAGCTCGCGCCTCGAGCAGATACAGCAGGTAGCGAAGATAGGCCGGCATCAGGATGATCATCAATACAATACCGAGCAACCCCGAGTTTTGTGCAAGCCCGAACAACAACCAGAAAAAAATCATGGCGATAACGATCGCCGTGTCCGTCAACGGATAGAGCAGTTCCCGGCCAACCTCAGTCGCTTTCATCGCCATCTTCTTGGGACTCGGGAACAGGATCGTAGCCCGAGCCGCCCCAGGGATGGCAGCGTCCTATGCGCTTGAGCACCAGCCAGCCACCTTTGAAGCCGCCGTACCGTTTTAGTGCCTCTGCCGCATACGCGGAGCAGGTCGGCTGAAAGCGGCAGTTGGCGCCGAGCAATGGCGAGACCGCATTGCGGTAGAGCCACACGAGGCCCAGCAGCGGCCAGGCAACAAGCTTCTGCAGAAATTTCACGGTTTTAGCGCGTTGCCGGCAAACGTGCGAATTGCCTGCAACATCGATGAGAGACCGTTACTCCGGGTGGGACTCAAGTGCTGCTCCAGTTCGAGCGCAGCAACAAAATCAGCGGGTGTGTCGAGAATCTCCTGTGGCCGGCGACCGCTGTAGATGCGCAACAGCAACGCGATAAGGCCGGAGACGATCGCAGCATCGCTGATTGCACGAAACTTCAGCCTGTCGTCGTCCTTGCTGGCCACAAACCAGACCTGTGCCTGACATCCCTTGATCTTGTTCGCGTCGGTCATGTCTGCTTCGGGAAACTCCGGCAGGCGCCTGCCCAGATCGATAATGTATTGATAGCGATCCATCCAGTTATCGAAGAAGCCGAACTCCTCGATCAGCTGCCGTTGCGCCTCGAGTACTTCGTTCATCAGCTACGGCGCCAGCGTGTTCCCGACGATCCGTCCTCTATGGTAATACCACGATCAGCAAGATTGTCGCGTATTTTGTCTGCTGCCGCATAATCGCCATTGCTGCGCGCCCGTTCGCGCTGCGCCAGCAATGATTCGATCTCCGCAGCGTCCATGTCACCCTCATCCGGCCCTGCGAACCATTCCTCCGGGTCGCTTTGCATGAGTCCGACCAGATCGCCTGCCGCCAACAGTTCTGCCGCGAGTTTTTGCCGTTCCACCGGGTCCTCTGTCTTGTTGAGTGCCCTTGCGCGATCAAACATCCCCGCCAGGGCCCTGGGCGTGTTCAAATCATCCTCAAGCGCCTCAACGAAGGTCGCCGGTGGCCGGGCTGAAGACCGTACGGCATCGTCAATGTCGATTCCTCTCACCGCGCCGTACAAACGATCCAGCTTGCGGTGTGCATCGTCGAGTGTCTCGTCGGACCAGTCCAGTGGTTGACGATAATGCGCACTCAGCAGCGCCAGGCGAATAACCTCACCGCGTATCGTTTTGATCAAATCGTGAACCAGCAACACGTTGCCGAGCGACTTCGACATCTTGGTGCTGTCGATACTCAGAAATCCGTTGTGCACCCAAAAGCGTGCGAACGGTTCGCCATCATGGATGCAGGTACTTTGCGCCAGTTCGTTTTCATGATGCGGGAAAACAAGGTCCTGACCACCGGCATGAATGTCGATCGTACGGCCAAGATGCGCGACTGACATGGCAGAGCATTCGATGTGCCATCCGGGGCGGCCCCGGCCCCAGGGCGATTCCCAGCCTGGTAATTCCGGCGTCGATGGTTTCCACAAGACGAAGTCCTGCGGTGCTTTCTTGTATGGCGCGACCTCTACCCGTGCGCCAGCAATCATTTCTCTGATATCGCGTTTTGACAGTTTTCCATAGCCAGGATCTGCTAAAACGTCGAACAGTACATGGCCCTCCGCCTTATAGGCACATCCCTTGTCCAGCAGTTTAACAATCATCTCTATCATCTCATCGACATGCTGCGTCGCGCGCGGCTCTATGTCTGGCGGCAATACGCCGAGTGCCGCCATGTCATCGTTGTAGGCTTTGATAAAACGTTCGCTTATTTCGCCGATCGGCTTACCGGTTTCGATTGACGCCTGGTTGATCTTGTCATCAACGTCAGTGATGTTTCTTGCAAACGTGAGCTTGTATCTGCGCCGCAACAAGCGCGCGAGCAAATCGAAGATGACAGCAGGACGGGCATTTCCAATGTGGGCATAGTTATAAACGGTGGGACCGCAGAGGTACATCGTGACCTCCCCGGCCTTCAACGGCTCAAACTCGATCTTCTCGCCTCTCAATGTGTCATGCAGGTAAATGCTCATGCCCGGCGGCTGCTTGCCTCAGTTGGAAAGCCGCAATGATAGCAACATGCGACTGCACGAACACGAACCGCAGATGTCCCTACAGCTTTCTTGAATTGACCCCGGAATCGCTCGCTGGAGCGAACTCCTGCAAAACACCGTCATGCTTCTCGATTTTCCATCGCCCGCAGGGGTGGGCTCCTGCAATGAATTTGTAGATACTCTGTTCTGTTAAGGGCTGATTAGCACCCTCTTTGCAGGACCCGGCCCGGCGGGCGATGTTTATGGGACAGTGCCGGGGTTTGCCGACAATTTATGAATGATTAGAAACGGCCTTCTGATTTCGGGAATCGTCCGGCGCGCCGCTTCGCCACGGCCGCTTGCGGCTCGCGCATGGCGATCGCCCTGGCCTGGTAGGTGTATTCGATAGTGCCGATGAGCCAGAAGAAATAACCGATAAGCTCGATGAATTCTTCGACAGCAAGTTTGACGATACGTTGGTACCCGTCGCCCATGATTGCCATCCACAATGGCTCCTGTCCTACCAGCCGAACAAACGCGAAGATAATGACAGCCCCGGCGAACAACAGGGTCAGTCCGGGTGACGGCCACATGCGCAGCCAGGCGATACGAAAGCGGCGGCGATTTCGATAGGTATAAACGATCACCAGCGCAGCGACGATTCCTATCAAGAACTGCCAGAAATTGTCAGCCACGAATCGATCCAGAAAATAATCTGCTTCGCGAATCATGAACGCGAGCGCCATGCCGCCGAACAGGAACGCGATGGGCCGTTGCGAAGGACAGTATTTGGCGACCCACGCATAAAGCAGCCCGCAAATGCCAAGTATGCCGGGCTGAATAATCTCCATCGGGGAATACTCGCTGGTACCGAGGGTGTCACCGGGACCGGTAAAGACATGCAGCTTGAGACTGCCGGGCGACGTGATCTCCAGCACGGTCAGCAGCCACGTGAACAATGCGATACCGAGGAAATATAATACGTATCGAAAAATTGCCATGCAATCCGCCGTTGAAGAACTCCTGAAACCACATTTTGCACAGAGCGCCGAAATATCACCAGCCCGCCATCAGCTAAGTTATTGTTTTCTTATGCTCGGCGTAATGTGAAAACCGGATTACCGGTCGCTAAAAGGACACCTTACCTTAATCAACCATGCACGCGCATCGTCGACGTCTTCCAGGAACCAGTGCCCTCTATATCGCGGAGAGCTGAATGAGAACGATACGTATAAGGTCATCGACGATCGCTTCCCGTAATAATTGTTCTTCCTTTTCTTTGCCGAGTACCTTCGTTTCGTCCCACGTGTAGTCGCGTGTGAGCGTCTGCGAGCGCGGTTCAAGCAAGGTCACGCTTTCGGTTTGCACGCTGTAGAACACGGTGTAGAAAACCTCGAACTCGCGGGGCACATTGCGCGCCGAAACGGAAAGTACACGTTGCCCTGGTATATCCGACATGATGGAGAATGTTGCAGTCGCCTCGATGGGAGATGCGACGACATTGACGCCGGCGCTTCGCAAGCTGTCGCGAAGCCGCCGATAAAAAAGGCTGCGCTGATCTTCTGCGGCGATATAGGTGCGCGCCATTTCAGGTGGCACGCTGGTGGCGCCGCGCATCTGAAATCCACAGGCTGCGAGCAGCAATCCACACACTGCGAGCAGCAGGCAGCGCAGGATAAGAAGCGGTCTCATTCCGGAAATTTCCTAGACAACGACGTTTACCAGGCGGCCGGGCACGACAATGGTTTTGCGTATCTCCCTGTCGGCGACGAATCGCTGCACATTCTTGTCTGCAAGTGCCAGTGCCGAGATCGAATCGCTGTCGGCATCTGCCGCTACTGATATGCGGCCGCGCAGCTTGCCGTTAACCTGCACGATTATCTCGATCATATCCTGCTGCAGGGCGGACTCATCAAATGTTGGCCAGCGTTCGTCAACGGGTGCGGATGCATGTCCCAGAACCTGCCAGAGCTTGTGGCAGATATGCGGAACGATCGGTGACAGGACCAGGACGACCGCCTCCAGCGCCTCGCGAACGACTGCGCGATCCCCGGCGGTACTGACATCGAAACGATTGACCGCGTTCAGCAATTCCATGGTCGCCGCAATGGCCGTATTGAATGTATAGCGTCGTCCGAGATCATCACTGACCTTGGCAATCGTGCGATGTGTTTTTCTCCGCAGGTCCCGCTGCTCGTCGTTCAGGGCGTCGGTGTCCACTGCGGCTGCGTCGCCCCCGGCAACGTGGCTTTGTACCGCGTTCCAGAAGCGCCGTAAGAAACGCGACGCACCCTGAACGCCGTCATCCGACCATTCGAGCGCCTGTTCGGGCGGTGCCGCGAACATCATGAAGAGCCTGACAGTATCCGCCCCGTATTTCTCGATGAGGTGCTGCGGATCGACCGTATTGCCCTTCGCTTTCGACATCTTTGCCCCATCTTTCAGCACCATACCCTGCGTAAGCAGGTTGGTGAACGGCTCATCAGCCGCGGACAGGCCGAAATCCCGCATGACCTTCTGCAAGAATCGGGAATAAAGCAGGTGCAAAATTGCGTGCTCAATGCCGCCCGTGTATTGATCGACCGGCATCCAGTATGCCTCACGCTCATCAAACATCGCCGAATCGCAATCCGGACTCGTGTAGCGGGAAAAGTACCATGACGATTCAACGAACGTATCAAAGGTATCTGTCTCCCTTTTCGCCGGCTTGCCGCATTTCGGGCATTCGGTTTCGAGAAAGTCGGGCATCCCTTTGAGCGGGGAACCGACACCGGTGAATTCAACGTCTTCCGGCAATATCACCGGCAGTTGATCTTCAGGTACTGCTACAGCATCGCAGTCATTGCAGTAAATGATCGGAATCGGTGTACCCCAGTAGCGCTGGCGCGAGACGCCCCAATCGCGCAGCCGATAATTGATCCTGCGCTTGCCGCGGCCTTCCGCTTCGAACTTTTCGGCAATTGCATCGAACGCCTGACGATAGTCCATCCCGTCGATATCGCCCGAATTGACCACCGTGCCATATTCAACGTACGCGCCTTCGCTGATGTCTATTTCGCTGCCATCGGCCGGCGTAATAACCTGGACGATTGGCAACCCGTGTTTATTGGCGAATTCCCAGTCGCGGTAGTCGTGGCCTGGCACGCCCATGACCGCACCCGTGCCATAACCCATGACGACAAAATTAGCGACCCATATCGGCACCGCCTCGCCGCTGACCGGATGATTGGCGGATATGCCGATCGGCATACCCTTTTTCTCCATCGTTTCGAGCGCTGCTTCGGCAGCCTGCATATTCTTGCATTCCTCGACAAACGCCGCGACATCCGGATTGCTGGCAGCAGCTTTCACGGCAAGCGGATGTTCTGCGGCGACGGCCATGTAAGTAACGCCCATCACCGTATCCGGACGAGTGGTGAAAACAGTCAGTGGTTCATCTTCATCGTCAACGTCAAACGACAATTCGACACCTTCCGATCGCCCGATCCAGTTTCGCTGCATGGTCTTGACCGAATCAGGCCAGCCCGGCATACGATCGAGGCCATCCAGTAGTTCATCGGCGTACGCCGTGATTCTCATGAACCATTGCGGAATCTCGCGACGTTCGACCAATGCATCGGAACGCCAGCCGCGGCCATCGATAACCTGTTCGTTAGCAAGCACTGTTTGATCGACGGGGTCCCAGTTGACGACCGAGTTCTTTCGGTAAACCAGTCCCTTTTCGAACATCCTGGTGAACAGCCATTGCTCCCAGCGATAATATTCCGGCTTGCAGGTCGTCACCTCGCGTGACCAGTCGTATCCATAGCCCAGGCGCTTGAGCTGGTTGCGCATGTACTCGATGTTTTGGTAGGTCCATTTTGCCGGCGCCACACCACGCTGAATCGCTGCGTTTTCCGCCGGCAGGCCGAATGCGTCCCAACCCATTGGCTGTAACACGTGTTTCCCCTGCATGCGCTGATAGCGAGCGATAACGTCGTTAATCGTAAACACGCGCACATGTCCCATGTGCAGCTGCCCGCTCGGATAGGGAAACATTGTCAGGCAGTAGAACTTTTCCTCGCCGGCATCTTCGCCGACCTCGAAGCACCGTTGCTCTTCCCAGTACTCACGGGCTTCCTTTTCTAGCGCTTGCGGATTGTAGCTTGTGTCCATCTGCCGCCGGGGGAATAGCCTGATTCGAAGGCCGGAAGGATAACCGGTTCTGGCATCGTGCGCAGCCTGGGCTGCAGCAGCGGCGGGACGCCGCTCCTACAGCCGGTAATGCTCCATGAGAATCCTTGCAACCTCGGGCCGTGAGAATTCCGGTGGCGGAGCAACGCCCTGACTGAGCATCTCGCGGAGCCGCGTGCCGGACAGAATGATGTAATCGTCCGGCGTGTGATCTTCCACTTCACGCATCATCACAACCCGGTTCAGCTTCCTGGACCAGGCCGTATGGTCGGCAGGGAATATTTCGATTTCCAAAGCATCGTCGGGCAGATGTTCGAAAATATCCTGCGCATCAAACGCGCCGTAAAAATCGCCAACGCCAGCGTGGTCACGGCCGACGATCAGGTGCGTTGCGCCCATATTCTGGCGAAAGACAGCGTGCAATACAGCCTCCCGCGGCCCCGCGTAAAGCATATCAAAGCCATACCCGTTAACCATGACGGTATTCTCAGGAAAATAAACTTCAACCATCTTACGAATACACTCGTTGCGAACCGAGGCCGGGATGTCGCCTTTCTTCAGCTTGCCGAGCAACATGTGGATGACAATACCGTCGGCACCGATGCGCTCCTGAGCCATCCGGCACAGTTCTTCATGCGCGAGATGCATTGGATTGCGGGTCTGAAAGGCAACTACCTTGCTCCATCCGCGGCTTTCTATTTCCTCACGAATTTCGACGGCAGTTCTGAACGTGTCTGAAAATTCATCGCGGAAATAACTGAAATTCAATACCTCAATATCTCCTGCTATACAGTACCTGCCGAGATTTCGGAAAACAGCAACACCAGGATGCGCGGCATCGGAGGTCCCGTAGACTTGTTTGATAATGGTTGCTATCTGGTCCGAGTTGAACGCTTCAATGCTCGCAACATTCATGACTGCCAGGACCGGGTTGCCGTCTGTATGCGGATCGCGCAGTGCAATACGCCCGGCACCCTCGATTCGGCCGATATCGTCCGTCAGGTTAAGAATGGGAACGGGCCAGAACAGACCGTTTGTTGTCCGCATGCCGGATGCAACACTCATTGTGTCGGCGATATTCATGAAGCCTTCGAGCGGCGTAAAATAGCCGGCTCCAAGCATGACGGCATTGGCGGCGGCGGCCGAATTCAGCAACAGTGACGGCAGCGTTTCCGCCTCAGCCTGTAATTGGCGATTCTGCTCAGGATCGGCGACAACAAGGGGTTTCAGGGCGCTCGCCCCGTGTGGCTTGATCATTATCGGCTTTCCTACCATGCGGCAGCGGTCGCGCTGTCTGCCTGGTCGTCGGCGCGAGTGAGGTAACTGCGCATAATAATTTCGTTATCGATCAGGTAATCGATGACGATCGATACCTCCTGTTCCAGCGTCATCTCGTCGGTCTTAAGATGAATTTCCGGTGTTGCCGGCGCCTCGTAGGGATCATCGATACCGGTGAAGTTCTTGATCTGGCCGGCACGGGCTTTCTTGTACAGGCCCTTCGGATCACGTTCCTCCGCTACTGCAAGAGAGCAGTCAACAAATACTTCAACAAATTCAAGGTCAGCCGCCTCGTGAAGTGCACGCACTTCGTCGCGATCTATCTTGTACGGACTGATGAAGCTTGATAAGGCAATCGTTCCGGCGTCGCCGAACAATTTTGCGATCTCGCCGATTCGACGAATATTTTCTTTTCGGTCCTGTTCGGAAAAACCGAGATTCTTGTTGATTCCGAGGCGAACGTTGTCGCCGTCCAGGCGATAGGACAGTTTGCCCATGTTAAACAGCGCCTCCTCCAGCGCGACGGCGATCGTACTCTTGCCACTGCCCGATAATCCGGTAAACCAGATTGTTACGCCCTTTTGGCGCAGAATCTGGTAACGGTCTTCCCTGGATATCTGGCCATCCTGCCAGGTTACGTTTGTCGCTTTTTGTTCTGCCATGATCAAGTCCTGTCGGTCTTGTTATTACTGGTCAATGGGTCTTTCGATCGTGCGTCTCTCGCGAAATCCGTTAATCAAAAGATCCGTGCACTTTTGAATGATGTCGAAAAGGTCCAGGTCAGGATCGCGAACGATGAGGTCGCCCCAGGCATTGCAAATACCGATCACGGCCTGCGCTGCAAAGTGACAATCGATCGACCCCCGCAAGGCTCCGCTTCGCACACCTTCTTCGAATATTTCCTCGAGCAACTGGCGATAGCCGCTGCCGAGCACTTTGAGATTTCTGCGCTTTTCTTCCGGCAGGTACAAACGCTCATCGTTGTAAACCTTGAGTGCTTCGTTCCGCTCGCGGTAACTTGAAAGGTGCGACGTAATGGTCGCCATCAACTTCGATTCGAATGACTGATCGCTGGCAGCAATCACCTTCATGTGATCTGCGTAATCCTCGATACCGAACAGGCAAACCTCACCCAGCGCCTCTTCCTTTGACTTGAAGTAGTAATAAAGGCTGCCCTGTTTGATCCCCATGTGTTCGGCGATATCCCTGGTACTGGAACCGTGGAAACCCTTTTCAGCAAACACTGCCGCGGCAGACCTGATCGCCTGCAGACGCTGCTGCTGGTATTTGTGACTTTCGGTATGCGCCGACACGGGGTTGTTCCTGCATCACTGGATCAGAAGAATTCTATAGGTCTATAGAAAAAAAGGCAAGAAATTTTATATTTCTAATAAAAACCGGTATTTACATTACAATATAATCAATAATCTGATTGATTTCTCCGTCCCGCGTAATCCCGCCAGGCAAATCCGGCAACGACAATTAGGACCAGCGCTATAATCGGGACGTTGCCGGCTTTCGCGTAAGGAGTCAGCCCCTGGTGTGGCACGACGTCCTCCGTCACCGTGCCTGCTGCAAACTGCCGTACCGCGGTACCCAGTGAGCCATCCGCCGCAATGAAGGTACTGATCCCGGTATTCGTCGCCCGCACGACTGGCCGTCCGACCTCCAAGGCTCGCATCCGCGCGATTTCAAGATGCTGATGCGGTGCAATCGAGTCACCGAACCAGGCATCATTGCTTACGTTAATCAGCATCGTCGCATCAGGCAGCGCGTACAATTGCTCCGCTGCGTATGCGTCTTCGTAACAAATTGCGACCGCAAGTTGTTGACCGTCAGGCGTTCGCAGCAAGGGCTGAACGGCATCGCCAGGACTGATGTCTGAATTGGGCAGACTCATGAGCCGCATCCATTCGCGCACGAAATCAGGCACCGGAAAATACTCGCCGAAAGGAACAAGGTGGCGCTTCCGGTATATTTGCCGGCCGACACCATCCAGCAGGACGACGCTGTTATAAACACGTTGTGATTCGGCATCGCGCTCGAGAATGCCGAATAATAATGACTGACTTTGCGACTTGAGATCGGTCTGCAAGGTACCGATATAATCTTCGACCAGGTTGATATAAGACGGGATGGCGACCTCCGGCCAGACAAGCAACTGGCTGTCCGGATGTCTCACTAATGAATCTCTGTAAAAGGCCAGCGTTGGCCGAAATTGCTCAGGCAGCCATTTCCGGTCCTGGGATACACCACCCTGCACGATGGTCGTGCGCACCGCAGGGCCGGCTGCTTCGGTCCACTGAATATCTTGCAGAAGAAATCCGCAAACCCAGGGTAAGACCGCAGCGACGGCCAGCCGCCAGCGCAGACGCTGTCTGCCGATTCCGGCAACCAACATGGCGGTCGCGCCGAACACCACTGCCAGCGATAGTCCGTAGACGCCAAGGACCGGCGCGATGCCGGCAAGTGGAGAATCGATCTGCCCGTAGCCCAGGCTCATCCAGGGAAACCCACTAAGGAACCAGCCACGCAGCCACTCGATGGCCACCCAGACAGATGGCGCAACCAGCAGCAGCCGCATTGCCTTGCCGTCGCAGAGCCTGGCCGTCAGCCAGCCTGCAGCCGCATAGTAGAGGCCCATGATCACAACGAGCGCGAGCAGCAGGAAAATCGCCAGGATGAGCGGCGCCTGGCCGAACACGTGAATTGAAATATAGAACCAGTAGGTACCCGCAAGGAACAGCCCGGCACCGAACCAGAAGCCATAGGCCGCTGCCGTTCGCGGACTGGAAACCAGGAAACCGTAGAGAAGCGGCAGCAAAAGGAAAGGTGCTAACAGATACCAGCCGAACGGCGCAAACGACACCACCAAGACGGCACCAGACAGGAAAAACATCAATTTCGTACGGCGTGGGCAGCCGTGAAAAACTTTAGTCAGCGAAAATTCTTCCGGCACAAGTGCTCCGTTAAGGTGATATTAATGGAGCACCGGATCAGCCGGCGGCTACAGACGCATCCGGAATCCGGTTCACCTGCAAAGCGTCGATGCGCCGCCGGTCAGCTTCCGTGACCCGAAACACGAAGCCACCGAATGTGAGGCGGTCGCCCGGCCGCGGAAGCCGACCCAGTTCATGCATAACCAGCCCGCCGATCGTCTCGTAGTCGTCGTCGGTCAGGTCGCAATCGAAGTAATCGTTGAAATCTTCTATTCGGGTCAGCGCACGCACCGAAAAGCAGGGATGGCCATCGAGATCGACGTCCGCTTCAATAAATTCAGCCTCCTGCGGATCGTGCTCATCGTCGATTTCACCAACAATCTCTTCAAGCACGTCTTCAATGGTCAGCAATCCGGACACACCTCCATATTCGTCGACAACGATCGCCATGTGCTGGTGGCTATCGCGAAATTCCTTGAGTAATGTATTAAGACGTTTCGATTCCGGGATCACCGACACAGGGCGCAGGAATTTCTCGAGATCCAGCTCCGTTTCTGACGGATTCCCAAAGAATTTCAATAAGTCCTTGGCGAGCAAAATACCGAGCACTTCATCGCGCTCTTCGCCGATTACCGGAAATCGTGAATGACCGGAGTCGATAATGACTGTGAGCATATCGTCGAGACTTTGATCGCGCTCGATAACGATCATTTGCGACCTGGGGATCATGACCTCGCGAACCTGGGTCTCGGCGACCTCCAGGACGCCGCTCAGCATCTCCTGCTCTTGGGGATCGAAGACGCTTTCAGCCTGTTGCAGTAAATCTTGTATTTCCTGCCGGCTCCAGGGCTCACCTTTGATCGCCCGGATCACGCGCCTGAAAATTCCGTGTCGTCCTGTGCCGTTGGTACTTGGCAATCTGTCGTTCATCTGGTTTGTCTGATCATCCTGTGCGGCCGGGATTGCCGGCCGCCTCGGCATGCCGACATTGTAACAGCAGCTATTTTGTCACGACTGTATGAAGTCTCAGTATCCTGGTTCATAGGGGTTTTCTACGCCACCGAGCGCCAGAATACGGATTTCCAGCGCCTCCATTTCCTGTGCCTGTGCATCCGTCTCATGGTCGTATCCAAACAAGTGCAGGGCGCCGTGCACCAGCATGTGCGCCCAGTGATCCGAACATTTTTTGCCCTGTTCGCTTGCCTCACGTGCCACCACCGGTCCACAGATAACGATGTCTCCCAGCGCCACCGGCATCTCGTCCGGCAGATCGGCCAGGCTCGCCTCCAGTAGCGGAAATGACAGGACATTGGTCGCACTGTCCATATCCCGAAACTGCTTGTTCAGTGACCGGCCCTCCGCCTCATCAACGATTCTCACTGAAATCTCGATACTACGTGTCGTATCGATACCAACATGTCTAATAACCTGCTTGAGCCAATCCTGAATGTCCGCCTCCGCCGGACCATTTGACACGTTCGCCGCAACCTGCACATCAACCTGGATCGATTGAGTGCAGCAATTCAAATCAGGTTTCTTTTCCGTTGCCATCCGACTCGTATGCTTCGACGATGCGTTGCACCAACTCATGGCGAACGACATCGTTTGGCGTAAACCAGGTGAACCCGACTCCATCGACGTCACTCAATATTTCGACCGCATTCTTCAGACCTGATTGTTGTCCGGCAGGCAAATCAATCTGCGTGATGTCACCGGTCACGACGGCTCGGGAGCCGAAACCGATACGTGTCAAGAACATTTTCATCTGGGCAACACTGGTGTTTTGTGCTTCGTCGAGAAGCACAAACGAATCGTTTAACGATCGCCCGCGCATAAATGCCAACGGCGCGACTTCGATCAGGTTCTTCTCGATCATGCGTCCGACCTGTTCCGGGCCCAACATGTCGTACAGTGCGTCATACATTGGTCGCAAATAAGGATCGACTTTTTGTGACAGGTCGCCGGGTAGGAATCCGAGGCGCTCGCCAGCTTCGACAGCAGGCCGCACCAGAATAATTCGGCGCACCTGCTCGCTCTCGAGTGCATCGATCGCGCTGGCAACGGCAAGATAGGTCTTGCCGGTGCCGGCCGGGCCGATGCCGATTGCCAGGTCATGTTCCCGGATGTTTTTCAGATAGCCGCGTTGATTCGCGCCGCGCGCCCGGACGAGTTTGCGACGCGTCTGAATCTCGAACAGACTCTTGTCACCATCGTCCTGCACTTCCGAAAGTTCTGCAATTTCGCCATCGTTCATGGCTACCTCCTGCAAAC